>JAFAGE010000313.1 GCA_023423015.1 Bacteroidota bacterium | reverse complement strand
ACGTATGCCTGCACCCGCCTTCTCCAGCTTCGCCCGTAGCTCAATCAACTTCTGCTCTGCTTCTATCGTTTTTATTTCCCTGGCATTGATCAAAAACACATTGCTTTCGCCATTTTCAAAACGCATTTCTTCGGCCCGCTGCAGGCTGGCATAGTTCTTCACAAGATTATCCTGAACGGTAAGCTGGTTTTCCAACTGCTGCCATTCGGCAAAGTATTGCTTCACCTTCACCTCCACCTGCACCTGCTTGTTGCCCTGCTCTATTTTCGTATTCTCAATTCCTATCCTGGCTTTTGCAAATTCGCCCCGCCCCTCCGAAAACCGCAACGGTAGCGCAATCGAAATTCCGTTGCTGAAGTTATTCGAAAACCAGGCACCATGCATGGCGCCGCTAAAGCTGCGCCCCAGCTGGTTGTATTTGATCCTTACATCGGGCAAAAACGCCTGGAAACGCAAGGCCTTCTCTATCTGCAACCCTTTCAGTTTGTATTGGTATTGCCTTAATTCAGGATGCTCTTGCGATGCACTTAGCATCTCCTCCACTAAATACCGTTCATGTGCACCGGAGTTGCCTGGCGTTACGCCCACCATGCCGGCCTGGGCCAGGTTTTCCGTCCACAAAAAAGCCGAAAGCGACAACTGAGCTTTGGTGTAATCAGCAAACGATTCGGAAACCTTTATTTCGAACGATTGCACCTGCGTTAAAGCTTCCAGCGTGTCCACAGCCGGCCTGTCGCCCAACCTGTAAGCAGCCTTGATAAAGTCGAATCTTTTCCTGGCATTCGCCAGGCCCTTCTGCATCAATTCAAATTCATAGTGCTTTTGCCACCACGTCCAGTATGCGTCCATCGCTTCGCGTAAAAGATCATTCACCGCGATGCTTCTCTCCACTTCCGACAGGCGATAGTAATTTTTTGCCAGCAACAACGCCGCCCTTCTTTTATCCATCACCAGGTTTTGCAACAGCGGCACCGAAACGCCAACATAATTTACCGAACCGCTGGTTTTCTCCGGGTTTAAACGATCGCCTTCAAATGTTTCCTTCCCGGCATAAACATCAATGCCATACCAGGTGGGTATTTTTATTTCGTGCACACGCTGATCGTAATAAGTTACCCCGCCAAATTCTTTACGATAGGTATCCGATTTCCATTCGGGGTCAAAAGATGCTCTCGAAGATGTGATGTTCCATTTAGCCATCCTCACATCGTTGGCCGCCATCTTTACCACAGGATGAAACTTTTTTACAACAGCTGTAAATGCTTCTGCTGTTAATACCTTTTCCTGCGCTTTCACTTCGTTCAGCCACAACAGCAACGTTAGTATCAATATCCGCTTCACTTTATTTCCTTTTCTTTTATGGGTTGGTAATAATCGGGCGGAAAAGAATTGATGTTCCGCCATAGCTCGTACCACACGGGCACATCTTTCAGCAGAGCAATGCCGTTTGCACCGGTTCCGATTCTCAGCTCCCTCGGCCATTTGCGGTAGCTTGTATCTTCTTTAATAAGAACTTTAAAATTCCCGTTTGCGCTTACATCACTTTCCACGGCCGTTACTATACCGGCATAAGTTCCATACGAAGCATTGGGCCATCCGCTAAACACGATTGCCGGAAAGCCGTCGAATAAAAACCTTACCTCCCTCCCCGGTGATATCAGGGGAAGGTCAACGGGCCGTATATAAAGCT
Organism: Bacteroidota bacterium; assembly: GCA_023423015.1. Classification (GTDB taxonomy): domain Bacteria; phylum Bacteroidota; class Bacteroidia; order Chitinophagales; family Chitinophagaceae; genus Flavitalea. The sequence goes on along the minus strand of JAFAGE010000313.1, from coordinate 14,950 downwards.
CCACGGCATAGTCTATTTCGTCGGGCACAATATGAACAAGCATGTCGCCTTCTTTCACCACTTCGCCGATGCCAGAAGTTCTTGCCTGAACAATCTGCCCGTTTTGCGGGGCCAATACGAAATACATTCCGTTCCTGATGCTGTAAGAGGCATGCTGATTCTGCAGTTTTGCTATTTCACTTTTTCCGCTCTCCACCATCGATAGCGAGCCGAATTTTTCTCCTTCCGCCTTCGACAACTTCTCTGCGAATTCCTGTTGTAACGCACTGAATTCAATCTGAATGATGCTCCTCTCCTGCCTTGATGCGAAGTATTTATTTTCGGCACTTATCTTTTTTGCAGTGGCTGTCTGCAGCCCCTGGTTTCTTGTTTCCAATTGTGTTAATGAAACCAATCCGCTGTCGAACATCAATTGCTGGCGTTCATATTGCAGCGTTGCGATCTTCCAGTCGTTGATGGCTGCCAGCATTTCTGCACTGTCGGATTTGATTTTCACTTCCGTTTGCTGAAGCTTATTCTGCAGCTGGTTTATTTTTGCCGTCAACGAAGCTTTTAATGCTTCCATCTGTGTTTCGGTAGCAGCCGCTTTGTTCCTGTAATATTGAACCGACGATTGTTTGGCCACAATTTGCTCGTCTACGCGCTGAAGAAGATTGGGATCGAGGTAATCGGGTTTTGTTTCAGAAAGCTGCACTATGGTATCGCCGGCTTTCACAAAATCGCCTTCCTTCACATACCACTTTTCAACGCGTCCCCCAATTATTGTATTAATCTGTTGTGGCCTCTGTTCCTGTTTAAGTGCGGTCACTTTTCCTTTGGCGCGGATGTTTTGCGTCCACGGAACAAACATCAGGATAACAAAAAACCCAAACAGCAGGAGCGACCATTGTTTGATATTATTTTTTTTGCCTTGCCTGTATATGTGCTGGTACGATGTAAATGCGTTCATGCTATATTATTTGTCGAGGTCAATGGTTTGATTGCATTGTTGAACCAGGGTGTCGTCGTTGGTAGATATAAGAATGGTTGCTTTCGAATCGATCATTAGCTGGATCACCACCTCCCTGTGCGCGATATCCAGGTCAGTCAAGGGATTCTCCATGATCAACAATCCGGGTTTATGTGCAAATGCTCTTACAAGCAAAATCTTTTGAATAATTGTGCGTGGAAGCCTTTTGCCCGTAGGGTCGAGCACGGTATCATAACCCTTAGGCAAGGTTTCGAGAAAGGAAACTAATCCCGTTTGCCGGCACAGATAGGTAATGTATTCCGGGTCTACGCCGCTATTGCCCATGGTCAGGTTTTCCCACAGGGTGCCGTTGAAAATATTCTCCTGCGCAAATAAAATTCCTATCCGCTTTCGTAACGATTCAAGCTCATAATTGGCAACGGGTATAGAATCGATGGTGAGAGATCCGTTATAGTCGCTTAATATTCCCGCAACCAGTTTTAGCAGTGTCGATTTCCCGGTTCCTAAACTTCCCTTGATGCACGCAATTTCACCAGGTGCAATGGAAAAGCTAACGTTGTTGAGAACAGGTCTGCCAGGCTCATACCCGAAACGGAGATCTTTGGCCACAATACTCACACCCGAGCTGCGCGCCAGGTAGCTGCCGGAAGGTTCCGTAGGTTTATCAAGCAGCTTATTGATCTTTTCAATGGCAGTCATGATATCGTAAATGCTATCAAGGTTCACGATTATTTGTTCTACCGCAGTAATAACCGTGAGGATGATAATTTCGGCCGCTACAAACTGGCCGATGTTTATCTGCTGGTTCACCAGCAATAACACGCCACCAATCAACATGGCAGCAGCAATTAATACCTTGAAAGCGATTAATATTTTATACTGAAACTCCAGCACCTTAAAATGCCTCGTTCTTGCATTGATGTAGTTGATGGTTTTTTCATCGGCCTTTGCGAGATGCAGGTTGCTGCCAGAAAATTTGAATGCGTTTACCATCCTGGCCATCTCCTCGAGCCATGCAGCAACTCCATATTTAAAAGAGCTTTCCTGCAAGCTCGTATCTAATCCTTTGGCACCTGTAGTATATAAAATGAGCCACAACACCAGCAACAGCAGGGCGCCAAACAAAATGAAAAAAGGATGGTAGAAAGACAAAACAAGCAAACCAAGAAGAATCTGGATAACGGCCGTGGGCACCTCCAACAACAGCTTTGAAAAGCCTTTTTGCAGCGTCATGATATCAAAAAACCTGTTCACGAGTTCCGGCAGGTAAAAGCCGTCAACTTTCTTCAGGTCGAGCTTTGGAATATGATTGGCGAAGGCGTAGGTGTATTTTACAAACAACCTTTGTTGCACGCTTTCAATTAATCGCATCTGGTTCACCCGGAACACGCCTGAAAGAAATACAGCAACGATAAGCACCGAAATCAAAACCACCAGGGAGGTGGATAGTGTGCCCCCGAGAACAAATCCTATGATGGTCTGGATGCCCAGGGGCAATGAAAGCTGGATTACTCCTGTAAGCAAAGCGAAAAAATATATGGCAGAGATCTCCGATCTTTTTTCCCGAACAAGGCTCCAAAGCCTTGTTACCGGGCTGGTATTTTTTGTCATAAAAAATTAGTGAAGAAGAAGATGGAAAGGGTTACCCGTCGTGTTTAAACGAACATGGCACCATTGGGAGGGGGTGTGGGTTGGTCTGCCGCCGGGGTGCTTAGTAGCGGCATTGAGTAACAATGGAAAGCAATACGTTGCAGGGAGCATCCGCCCGTGAGGCCTGTGTAAGGGTGAAAGGCTTTGTCTTGTTTCATTTCCTTTTTACCGGCGTCTTTCGCATCCGGGGAGTCGGCCAGAAAGGACACCTCGTTCTGCTTCATCGAATAACAGATCGCCACGTTGGAAATCATCGATAACAATAGTAGTATGGTAAGAAGCCGCCTCACGATGGTGCAAGATGAAGGCCTTACACCGCATAAAAAAGCGCTAACAACCGCTGGTTATTCAAATATAGCCAGTAGCTATAGTTTCCGATATGCTTAACATTTTGTTTAGAAGGCCGCCTTTTTTGAATTATTCACCGGAAAAAGCTTTTCTTGCCTTCAAAAAAATGCCGGGCCACGTAATCAAAAAATATCGTGAATTGCGTAACTACTCCCAAAAATACGTAGCCACAAAAATGGGTATGTCGCAGAATGCATATAGCAAGATCGAGAATAACATCACGCAACTTACCGTGCACCATGTAAAAGAATTGGCAAAAATTCTTGATGTGCCGTTAACCGAACTGTTGAGAGATGACTTCGAAATACACCGGCCTCCCGTGTTGCCCAAAACGGTAACAAAGGCCGATGTTTTAGAACACATTAATTTTCTTCAGAAAAGGGTAATGGAGAAACAGGCAACAAAACACGAAGCATACTTAGCTGTGATCTCGTTGGTGATGGCCGCAGAGAACTCAATAGCTCTTGTTCACTGATCGCTGAAACCCTGCTATCGGCCACCCTGCGGCGGCAAGACAATTCATTTCATCTTGCCACACCGGCTGGCAGGCAGCAGGGTTTTACAAGGCTTCAAAAAAATCTCCTATGCGGCAACCCCCTCGGGATATTGAAACACAGCGTGCGAAGTGATTGCCACGCGGTTCCAGGTGTTGATCTGAGTAATTTGTATCAGTATCTGCCCAATGGTGATGTTGTCGAAATAGGTACGCATGTTTTCGAATGTTTCATCTTTAACTCCGCCATTGCCAATCAATGTCACCTCTTCGGCAAAGGCGAGTATTGCGCGTTCCTCATCCGTAAACAGGGGCGATTCTCTCCACGCGCTTAGTGCATAAATACGTTGCTCGGTTTCGCCGCCTTTCCGCGCATCTAACGTATGCATCGCAATGCAATACGCGCAGCCGTTTATCTGCGACACACGGATCTTGATCAATTCCTTGTACTTGAATGGAACAGGTGTGCTTTTAACATACTTTTCAACTGTACTCAATGCGGCGTAAGCGCCCGGATCTAATTCGGTAAGATTCAATCTTGGTTCCATAGACATAACGTAGTTTGTATACTATATGTCTATCCATAGCCTGTTTTGTGACAGATTCGCCAGAGAAATTTTTTCAGGATTGCGAACAATGAAGATTTCGGACAAACCGTCGCTGCTTTCATCAATCATCAGCAACAGGTGTGGGGCACCATTGTAGTATATTAACCTACCTGGCGCATTGTTAACAAGTACAGGTATAGCTTTTTGCCATTCATTTTTAATTCTACGGCTGATACCAACAACAAACTTCGAAATATGCTCAGGCCCATGTAGTACGTTCCTCGCTGCGCTGGCCTTTCCTCCGCCGTCGGAATACAGCCTGATGTCTTCGCGTAACAATGCTTTCAAACCATCGTGGTCTTCTTCTATTGCTGCATTTACAAATGCATTCAGCAACGCATCGATGTTACGATGATCGTCAACAAAATGCTGCCTGTTTTCACGCACCTTGCCACGGGCACGATGCAGTATCTGTCGGCAATTGGCTTCTGATATATCGCAGAGTTCAGCGATTTCGGCGTAAGAATATGAAAATGCTTCTCGCAAAATGAACACGGCCCTTTCTATGGGGTTCAGCTGTTCTGCAATATGCATGATTGCATAATCAAGCGTATGCTCGTTCGTGGTTTCACCGGGTAGTGTAACCACGGGTTCCGGCAGCCATGGGCCAGGATAATTGACACGCTGCACCTGCAGCTCTTTCAACCGGTCGATACTTTTATTAACAACAATGCGGGTAAAATAAGCCTTCGGGTTAGCAACTGCATTATCCTGCAGCCGGCTGACGACCTCGAAGGCATCCTGCACAATGTCTTCCGCTTCGTGAATTTCGCCGGTCATGTCGTAAGCAACAGCCCACAGGTACCGCCGCAGTTCAACGAACTTGTTGATGAGAGTTTCAGTAGCCATCATCCAAAATTACAGTTCGTGTATGAATGCAGATTCGCTTTGCGTGTTAAAAAATAAAACCCGGCAGGTGCATCATGGATGAGTTATCAGAAAGCCCGGGCCGTTCAGGAATTATCGGTAAATTCACTAAAACCTTACTGTGAAGATTATCCAGCGTTCAATTTTAATCTTAATAGCAATAAGTTTTATTCTTTCCTCATCATACGCGCAAACAGACTCGCTCACCCAGAAATATTACCGGGAATGTTATACGGTATTTTTCGAGTTTGTTGACGCTGCAAAAAAGATCGCAGAAAACCGTACAGAAGGGTATCGACCTTTGGATACTACTGAGCTGGCTATTTTGTTCCAGAACCATGTTACAGCTTTCGATGTGAATCGCGAACTACCACAAGAGGAAGCAATGAATCACCTTAAGAAAAATGCACATGAGTTTATTTCTTTGCTGAATGACTCAACCAAATTCGCCATCCGGCCAATTAATGAAAAAGCCGATACATATGTTTACAATCGGCTAAATCCATTTTCACGTAGCATGACTTTCGTAGTCACCGACTGGAAAAAACCCGATCAACCATTGTATTATTTCCTCATTATGAACGGACCTCTACTCAATCAACCGCGCCCGAAAATTGTAGCCTGGAAGCTGGTCTATTTTCATGGCCAATTCTTCTACCAGAATCTGCTGGACCAGATAGGAACAGAAGCGTTTTTTAATATACATCACGAATGAGAGACTCAAATTACCAGAGATTTGCTCGTAGACTGTCCTTGAAAATTTAACATCAGCTGTTAAAATTGCAGGGATGATTTTCGCCCCCATCCTCCGGCCTGAACAACGTTCTCCGTTCTCCGTTCCCCGTTCTTTCACCTTTGCCGTCTCACGTCTCACGTCTCACGTCTGCCCTCTGCCTTCAATCGCCCTCACGCCACGTCCCTCCTTAATTCCGCCCTCCGTCCTCCGCCCTATCTCGATTTTCGCCCTATTCCGTTTTTAAAGTAACGGCCGGGTTCACCCTCGCAGCTCTTAAAGCCTGCGATGCTACCGTGAGGAATGCAATAAGCATCTGCACCGCGAAGGTGATGGCAAACATCCACCAGCTGATGCTTACGCGATATGCAAAGTTGTTCAGCCATTGCGATATTGTATAGTATGCAAGCGGCACTGCGATAAAAAATGCGAGTAACACGAGAACGATACTTTCTTTAGACATCAGCCGCACAATCTGCAATACTGTTGCACCCAACACCTTCCTGATACCGATCTCCTTTGTTCTTCTCGTAATAGTATAAATGGAAAGGCCGAGCAAGCCAAGACAACTGATGAGGATGGTTACGCCAGTTGCACACTTTAATAGAAATGCCGTTTTACTTTCGTTGTCGTAATACTTACGAATGGTTTCATCCTGGTAAAAGAATTCAAAGTCGGCATTTGTATACAAACGATTGTATTCCTGTTTTACCAACTCCATGATGTGGTTCCAGTTTGCCCTGTTGGCCAATGCTATACTTATTGTGCCGAAGTTATTGGCAGCGCTACCCAGGGCAAGCGGCTTGATGGTATTGTGCAGCGATTGCGAATTGAAATCGGCCAGAACACCTACTATGGGCACCATCTTTTTATCGTATTCCAGCATTTTCCCCAGGGCGAGTTGCGGATCGGTAAAACCCAGGATTTTAGCATAGGTGTTGTTGATCAGCAACTCATTTAGCGTGTCGCTGTGCCGAATGTTTCGGCCTGCCAGCAGTTTGAGATGGTAAAGTTGAATGTAATTGGTGTCGCCCATTTTCATGTGCACGCTTGTTTCTGTTTCTTTTCCGTTGTCGTTATACTTGAGCGTGGTAGTCCACAAACCATTAGCAGCAACCGGGTTGTTCGACAAACTCACCCTGTTTGCTCCGGGAATTTTTTTTATATAATCGACCAATGCAGTTCGTTTGGAAGAAACGGTGTCGCGAAAATCCAGGTGAAAATATACGATGCCGTCCTGCTTAAATCCTGGGTCTTTGGTTAGTGTGTAATTCAACTGCATGGAAACGATCACCACGGCCATGATGAAGAATTGCGCAATGACGAATTGAGATACCGTTAATACCCTGCGTAGCGACAAGCCATTCTTTGCGGCTGTAGCTGCATTCATCTTTCCTTTAAGTACATTAATCGGTTTGTATGCTGCAAGCACCCATGCCGGGTAGAAGCCTGCAAGCAGGGTGACTACAATAACAAGCAGCGCCAGGAAAATGATTAATTCGGGCCGGTTAAGCAAATCGAATGTTGCGGCTTGCGGAACAAAGTCTTCAAGAAACTTAACCAGCAGTGGCGTAAGCAGCACCGACAGAACAGTAGCAAATAATGTGAGCACGAAAGTTTCAACGAGGAACTGCACCATCAGCTGCGATTTAGAGCCACCGATGGTTTTGCGGATACCTATTTCCCTGGAACGCTGAATGGAATTGGCAGTGCTCAGGTTGATGAAGTTGATGCATCCGAGCAGTAGGATGAACGCAGCACAAATGAGCAACGCATATAGGGTGGTTTTGTTTGCCAGGCGGTTACCATAGTGCGTGCCGAAGCGTTCGTCGAAGTGTATTTCATTCAACGGCTGCAAGAGAAAAGGCAATACTTTGGAGGCTCCCGCTTCGGGCGGGGCATTTTTGGCATGGATCGCCTGAAGTTTTTTCTCCACTTCAGCGGCCCGATGCTTAACATCGAGCTTCACGAGTAACTGCGACGCGGAAGTGGCGGTGCTCCATTGGTTGAGGCCGTCGGGAATTTTAAGTGTAGGCCACGAAATGAACGTGTGAAAAGTAAAATCGGTATTCTGTTTAAAGTTGGCCACCACTCCGCTTACGGTGCATTGAATGGTGTCGTTGAATGTGATTACAGCTCCGGGAAGATCTTTTATGTCGACGTTCGGAAAATACAGTGCGGCAGACTTTTCACTAAGCACAACTTTATTCGGTGATGTTAATGCATTCAGCGGTGAGCCAACCAGCCATTTGTAAGAAAATACTTTGAAGTAATCGGCGTCGACGTACGTGATATTTTCCTGTTTGCGGTGAATGGTTTGTTCGTTACCGGCGCGCACGCGCGCGTCGCCATCGAGCATAAAGATGGGTGCAGTGAATTCGACACCCGGAATCTGGCCTTTAACAGCGGGTGCAAGCGGCATGGTGACGCCAGAGTTGTAAAACTTTTCGCCTGCAAATTCGAACTGCGAGCACACGCGAAAGATGCGGTCACCATCTTTATGAAACTTATCGAACGAGTTGTCGTGGTACACCACCAGGTAAATCACCGTGGCAACAGTGATGCCGATGGTGAGCCCGATGATGTTGATAAATGTGAAGGTTTTGTTCCTGAAGATGGAGCGCAGCGCAACGAGCAGGTAGTTTCTGAACATAACGACCGATTGAGACACACACCATCCAACTAAAGTGCCATCGAGTCAAGTGGTTCAGGATCAGGATGGTTACGCTTTTACCTTCCGCGTTTCCATGTTCGGAAATGATACGGTAGGTGTATCGGGTGGAGAGGTGCAAACAAGCATGCTCCTTCGTTTCTCCTAGCAATCTTCTAGCATACTTGTAGCTTCATTGAGTATACCAGATTGCTACCAGATACGAACATGATTGCTAGGAGAGTGATAGGCGAATGACTAATTCAGAATTTTTTAAGGCTTAAAAGGGACCTTGATGCATCTCTTATTTTGACAGCTATGCAGACGAGAGAAATTTATTTGGTTTGAGACTAGACTCGTGCTCGCATTGACAATTTTCCGGAGATCAGGTGAGAAAACCTCATTGCGGACTACAAGCTGATGTCGTATTTTGCTGTCATTAGCTGCCGAACTATTATGATCCCATTGAAAGAGTACATAGAGAGAATAGACTTCCTGATGAGGGACAGATATTGTGTTTCGTGCTCAGATGCAGGTGTTAACTACGATGTGATTACGTCGTGGTTTGAAGAGGGTGGAGAACCGGAAGAATTCGTTGAGTGGTTTGGTATGAAGTATGGACTTATTAAGCGTGATGATTACTCCATGAACACAGCCAGGTCGCAAGCAATTTTGGGAATGATCCAGCGTGTATTGCGCGCGTTATCCTAGTGCAAACTCTGCATGCAACATTTGACTTACTTGCGAAGGTTCACTGTAGCCATTTTTAATTAGTATCTCAGCGATATCTCTACCACAGAAAAATATCACAGGATGTTTATCTATCCTTACTTCTTCATACGCCTGTCTTGCAATCAATGATGTTGTAACCAGGACACCAAATTGCCGGTGTTTGATCCTTGAAATTAATCGCGACACTTCTTTCACTCCAACTGTATTCGGAACAGATCCATTAAGCGGGGGTCTATAGCATTTAGCCTCGAGCGAAAATTCAGCATATACTGGATCTTCGTTTAGGCCAAGCAGATACCTGCCAAAAGCATCCCTTCCTCCGTCAACAGAGGCTCGCGTAACTTCATCAATTATTACTCTTTGGTCGTGCATTTGAAAAATCCTCGCTGCAAAGCTTTCGAATGCGATGGGTGAATCTTTAAAATGCTCCCAAACTGTTCTGAGAATCTCACGCTTCGCCTCGGTATCTGGAATTTGGTCTTTATCGGACCTGATAATTGTAGTAGGTTCTGCTGCCAACGGAGTGTAGCTTCCTTTTTGCACCCACTTAAGCCACGTAGATGGTGCTCCTAAAAGCGGGATTCCATTGTTCAAGTTATCTATCCATTCTCTTGAAATTTTCGGAACATCTAACACAGTGAACATTGCTCGATAATTCTGAAAACGCTGCTGGTTTGTCGCTTTCCAAATGGCAACTAGATCGTCGGTGAATGAGATCCCAGGAAATCCTGGAACCGCTACGCCCTTAAATTGAACCGACCTGTTACTTCGTGCTGTAGGATATTTTTGAAATATGAAAAATGGCGGAATTGTTTCTCTTTTGGAAGTATGAAGATCCTCGAATACGTTTCGCAGAATAAGGTTCCCTCCTCGTTGAGTGTCGTGCAATTCGTGTCCCGGACTCTTGTTATCACCAAAATATATAAACTGGCCTGTACTCGGATTCAGCGAATCAGGCCAGTCTTTGTCTTCACCGCTTGAGTATAGAACCACAAACTTCTTATTCTCTCCTTTTCCTGAAGCTCTAAATCCTCCTTGATTCCCAATTCCTGGAAGGATTTTAGACAAAGGATCAGACGCGAGACCGGTCACGTTACCACCTTCATAAATAGCATCAACATATAGATCTTGATTGGCAAGATCTTCGAATGGAATGATTTTGCTCATCTGCTTGATTCCCTAAAATAGCAAATCAAAGGCAGTTAAGATCGATCAAACAGTAATCTTCGCACCAGGTGGGTGTGAAATGAAAGGCAATACATAACATGTCTCATCAGTGCAACCTGTGCTCTGATCAAGAAAGGGGAATATCATAGTACCTAAAGACTACTGGCAACTAATCACCGGGTTCCAGGGCTCGAAGATGCCGGTGGGGTTTTCTTCGTATAGCCACACGTGCAGGCTCCAATGTGGTACGGGTACCGGGGTGCCGCCAATGTCGAACAGGTGGCCGTCGATTGATGGGCGGGGCTGCCCTACGTTAATCACGATGTATTCAACAGCCACCAGGCGCAGTTTACCATTCGGCGCTTTGGCATACAGCATCACTTCGGGCTCTAACGGGTTGAATTCGGGATCAACCAATGTTTCATTTACCCAGTGGTAACCCATTCCGCCGAGTCCTGGTACAGCAACGCATTCATCTGTTTCCAGGTAACCGGCTTTCTCGGCCTGGGTGGTTGAATTGTAGCGCGACGTTGCACTACGCAACGATTTTAGCAGCTTCGATTCCAGTTTGGCCGAAGATGCATCAGCTAAAGAAATGCTGGATGATTCGGGAGAATCAGTTTTCGCCTCTTTCTCGCAGGAAGGGTTTACAAACAGAGCCAATACCAGCAGGAGAAATGATCCGAATGACAGGTTCATTTTCATGATAATAAAATTTAGAAAAGTGATGTATGGATAGGAATTGGCGTTAGTGCGGGCACGAAGCGGGCGCGGGTAATTGAGTATCCTAATATACGGAAGTTTAAACTCAATTATTTGTACGAATTCCGAACAACTCACGATTCTTACATCGCCCGAATTGATTAAGTTTAAGAAAACTCATCATATTGTCTATAAGGAAAGACGCGTTGTCACGGCTTGAAAGTACTATTGGTGAATCACCCAGCAGCAAGCAAATGTTTACTTCCAAGCTATATACGCCGGACATATCATGGACGAAGAGAAATGCCTGGTGGATCAAAATTCCCAAAGACCGCATAACGTCTAAAGAATTTGCACACCTTTACCTGTTGTGCAGGGTTGGGACCGATGGCGATCAATTTCACATATTGAAAGTGCCACGCGACTATTTGGAACAAAACGTTTCGCAATTTGGAACGATAGGAGAAGACAAAATAAACCTCTTCCTTTCGGCAGAACAAGACAATCTATTTGAAGATGGGAGAGGTTCTGGAAAAGTGAACTTTAGCTCTTTTTTGATTGCACTTCAATAAACAACTATTTGCAAAACCAGGTTGTTTTTTGCAGCACGTTGTCGGCATAGGTGTACGACAATAAATTTCCTTTCGAATCAAACTTCTGATTCTTGTACACCTGGCTCTGCACAACCTTATATCCACTGTAATATGGATAAAATATTCCTGCCGCAGTTTTTCGCTGGTGTTTAGATGGAGGAAGCCACTGCATCACTTCAAGCAGGCTATAGTGCCGGCTAATCAAATTTTGGGTAGGTGTATAATTGTATCGCTTGTTTGTTGCCGGAATGGTGTAGTCGTAAGTAAAAGATGGACGCGAATAAAATCTGCTCTCAGGTCCGCCCCAATGCTCAGAACCTTCAAACGAGAGCAGATTTCCATACGAATCATTGATGGCGGAATAATATTTGTCAGGTGTTACATAAGGATTCTCTGTAACCTTTACAAAATCTATAGCAGCCGGGTTTTCACGATTGTAAATAATGTATAACAATTCGTGATAGTTCCACATATTAGGACCGTCAACACCATAAACAACAAAGCAGTACCCGTTCTCATCGAATTCAAATTCGTACTCCCATTTCTTTTTTGAAACAGATTTTCTGGCGCCAGCTCCTGTGCTGGTTTTGTAATACTCCCATAGTTCTTCGGTGCCAACGAACTTCGCCTTGCGATACGAATACGAAAATGTGCCAATCAGTTCGTAAGCCTGCTTCTTATATGCCGAATGAATCGGGTTAGCACGAGAAAGCATATTTATGCTTTTCACCCTCGAATCGGAATAAAGCGTTTTTGTGAATCGGAAAGGAGGCACTTCGCCTGGCTTGACAGCGTAATTGGTTACAAACGAAGTGGAGTGACATGGCAATGGAGATAAAGCGTCGCTGCCTATAACTTCACCCGTGATAGCTCCATCTTTTACCGATAAATCTTTTTGACAAGCTGAGAAGACGAAAATGGCAATGACTGCCTGCAGTACTAATTTCATGGCAAGGTTTATTTTAGGGCTTTCCGTCGAACACTGGTGAGAACAATTAAAGTAGCATAAAAGCGCGGAACTGCGAATTAAAATTCAAACGTGAAAAACCATAAGAATGACCTCACTCCTCAAAGGTCGTCACAACAAATACTAAGTTTGTGTAATCGGAATATCTTTTAATCAACCAGCACTCATGTTAACCATCGTCCAAATGAGGCAAATGGCATTTAAGCTGCCGGAAGTAACAGAGGAACCACACTTCGAGAAAACATCGTTTCGCGTAAATAAGAAAATATTCGCAACGTACGACGCAAAACTGAATCGTGCATGCATCAGGCTATCTGAGGTTGACCAAAGTGTATTTTGTGCCATCGATAAAAACATCATCTACCCGGTCGACAATAAATGGGGCAAACAGGGCTGGACGCTCATTGAACTTAAAAAAGTGAAGAAAGACTTGTTTGCAGATGCACTTACCACCGCATACTGTACTGTGGCGCCGAAGAAACTGGTGGAGTTGGTGAGGCCGCGCTAATTATATACAATTTTGCAATTACGGGATGTTGTTGCTTTGGTGTAATAAGCAAGGCTATGAACCGCAACATCACTCTGTGCTGCCTCTTGTTATACTGCATAGCGTCGACCGCTGCACAGCAACCCACAAAACAGGAAATTAAACAGGCTGTCGACTCCATCATCAGCCTGGTGAGAAACAATTACGTGTTTGCCGATAAAGCCGCGCAAATTGCCAATGCGATAGCCGCAAAACACAAAGCAGCACACTACGATAACCTGCCTTCGTGGAAGGCGGTCGACTCTGCCCTTACGCACGACCTGAAAACGGCCAGCAACGATGGACACATGTACGTGCGATACGACACACAGATGGTTAAAGAACTTTCAACGCCCGATACCTCACAGCTAAGCAACAGCGAAGATCCGTTCTACTATGGCCAAAAAGCTGTGCAGAACAATTTCGGATTCAAGGAAGTAAAGGTGCTTGACTGCAACATCGGCTACATCCGCCTCAGCGAAATAAACATCTCCGAAAAAAGCCTGCCTGTACTCATCTCTTCCATGAAATTTGTAGCTAATACACGCGCGTTAATCATAGACTTGCGCAACAACGGCGGCGGTGGCAGCAGCATTGGCAGCGTAATCGAGTCGTTCTTTTTGCCAAAGGGTACTCCTTTACTGCAGTTGAAGAATCGTGCGCAGCAACAACAGATCGATCATACAGTGTCCTGGTTGACCGAACCAAAATACACAAATCCGCTGTACATCATCGTCAATAAAAAAACATTCTCCGCGGCAGAGGCCGTAGCATTCTCGCTTCAGCAAACACGAAGAGCCATTATTGTTGGCCAACCTTCAGGAGGTGGTGCACACATGAACTCGTGGTACCCGATAAACCGGCACCTCTATCTTTCAGTTTCCACTGCAGCACCCACTTTAACAGGCACCGATAAAAACTGGGAAGGTAAAGGCGTGATACCTGATGTGGTTACAGGCGAAGGATCAGAATTGGAGCAAATATTTCAGTTGATAAATAAAAGCAAATCTGCTGAACGTTGAACATTCAACGCATTTGCTTCCATTCGCGCGGAAGAAAACCTGTTTCGGCTTTGAAGGCGTGTATAAAATGGCTCTGGTCGAAAAAGCCACATTCGTAAGCAACATCGGTAAGCGACCGCTTATCAGTTATCATCAATAGCGATTTTTGCACACGTAGTTTGCGAACATATTCGAGCATAGTGCATCCAAAATAAGCACTGAAGTATTTGCTGATGGTTACAGGGTGCACATCACAATTCTTCGCCAGATGTTTGAGTGATACATTCTCGTTCCAGCAGTCGTGCAGCTGTTGTTTAACTTTGGAAACCCACAATGGTGTGTTACAGGTTGTTGGTTTCGATGTTGCAGTGAGTAGCTCCAGCATAGCTGAGTGAATACGATCCGCGTCACCCGCAAACATTACCTCGTGCAATACTGATGTAACGGTGAGTGCGGCAGACGGATGACTATCTTTCAACTTCTCCAACAAAGTGGCGTCGATATCGTATGTGTCAAAAAAGCTTTGCTCCAGTTCGATATTGATGTTGCGCGAAGGATGAACTGTGTGGCGGTTTCGGTGCCGCTCACCGGCCTGGTATGTGACGATATTTCCGGGCTCGTTAACTACCTGCGTGTTGCCACGGTCTTCTACCGTGCCCCCATTTACCAAAAAGGTCAGATGGGCGTTTTCGTGAGCGTGCCATCCTTCAAAAACTGTTTGATGATAAAGATTGTCGCTCACAATCACGCCATCGGCGTAATACCTTCTGTTATTGTTGGCCAGCGTTTGTCCGTTCTGCAGGTAGCGCATTGTTTATGAAAATGAATTGGTTGACACCCGATAACTCAAAAGATGCAATCGCCTGATGTTTCCACATCCATTTACGTTAAAAATAAAACGGAGAGCGAGAACGGAGAACGGAGAGCGGAAAACGGGGAACGG
>JAFAGE010000259.1 GCA_023423015.1 Bacteroidota bacterium | reverse complement strand
TTCCGGGCCTGGAGGATATGTAGCACCGATTCGCGGGTCGCAACTTGGTTTTAAAACAGCTGTTATAGAAAAAGAAAGCCTCGGAGGTATCTGTCTTAACTGGGGATGCATCCCCACTAAGGCGCTGCTGAAAAGCGCACAGGTGAACGAAGACATCAAACACGCGAAAGACTACGGCATCGAAGCCAGTGGTAAAATCGATTTTGCTGCCATCGTGAAAAGAAGCCGTGGCGTTGCCGACAAAATGAGCAAAGGCGTACAGTTCCTGATGAACAAAAACAAGATCGATGTGATCATGGGCTTCGGTAAGGTGAAAGGTAAAGGCCAGGTAGAAGTGGCTGCTGCCGACGGATCAAAAAAGACTGTTGAAGCTAAACATATCATCCTAGCAACAGGAGCACGCAGCCGCGAACTGCCTGCCTTGAAAATAGATGGCAAGAAAGTAATTGGTTACCGCGAAGCCATGGTGCTCCCCCAGCTTCCAAAAAGCATGATTGTTGTGGGAAGTGGCGCCATCGGAGTGGAATTCGCATATTTCTACAACAGCATGGGAACAAAAGTGACCATTGTGGAATTTATGCCGAGAATAGTTCCGGTTGAAGATGAAGATGTTTCAAAAGAACTGGAAAAGAATTTTAAGAAGAATGGCATCGAAATAATGACCAGCGCTGAAGTGACGAAAGTTGATGGTTCAGGCAATGGTGTGAAAGCAACCGTAAAAACAAAAGAGGGCGACAAAACTCTCGAAGCTGATGTTGTTCTTAGCGCCGTCGGTATCGTTTCTAATATAGAAGGGATCGGCCTCGAAGAAATCGGCGTTCGTACCGATAAAGGAAAGATCGTGGTAGACCAGTTCTATAAAACCAATGTGGAAGGAGTTTACTCCATTGGTGACTGCGTTCCTGGCCAGGCGTTGGCACACGTGGCATCAAAGGAAGGAATCATCTGTGTCGAAAACATCGCATTCAACGAAAAGAAATTCAACCACAAACCCCAGCCGATCGATTACAATAACGTTCCCGGCTGTACCTACTGCTACCCGGAAATTGCATCGGTCGGCTTCACCGAAAAACAGGCGAAAGACGCCGGATACGAAATCAAAGTGGGTAAATTCCCGCTCAGCGTGTCGGGAAAGGCAAGTGCCGCTGGTCACCCGGAGGGTTTTGTAAAAGTGGTCTTTGATGCGAAATATGGTGAATGGCTCGGTACTCACATGATCGGTTACAACGTAACTGAAATAATCGCACAGACTGTTACGGCACGCAAACTTGAAACAACATACCAGGAAGTGTTGAACAGCATTCATCCTCACCCAACCATCAGCGAAAGCATCAAGGATGCTATCGAGGTGGCCTACGGCGAGGCGATCCACTTATAATACAAGATGCTCTCGGTCTGGGAAAAGGAATCGTTTTACGCGCCCTGCGATGTAATCATCGCGGGTAGCGGATTCGTTGGACTTTGGTCGGCTTATTACCTGAAGAAGAAACAACCAGATCTACGTATAACCATCATTGATAGAGGCTCCATCCCTACCGGCGCAAGCACGAGGAATGCAGGCTTCGCATGCTTCGGCAGCGTGACCGAACTCATGAAGGATGTGCATTCGATGGGTGAAGACGATATGCTCTCCCTGGTCGAAATGCGCTTCAAAGGATTGGAGCGAATCAGGAAAGCTTTTGGTAAAAAAATCGAATACTCCACCTGCGGTGGATACGAAATCATTCCCGACGTACAACACGAACGTTACAGCGAATTAAAAGAGCAGGTGAGCTGGCTCAACCGCCAGCTTTCCCGCCTGCTTAAAACAAAGAAAACATTTCGTTTCTCCGACAACGACATAAAACGCTTTGGTTTTGCCGGTGTCAGCCACATCATCGCTAATGATCTTGAAGGTTACCTGCATCCTGGAAAATTGTGCCAATCGCTTATTCAGAAAATATCTTCAAAGGGCGTAAACATTCTCCCGGCCACAGAAATAAAAAGTTTTGAGGATTCTGCCCAAGGAATAACAATCCAAACATCCACTGGTATTTCCCTGAGAGCAAACCAATTGCTGGTTTGCACCAACGCGTTTGCCAAACAATTGCTCCCACAGCTGGATGTTGTGCCGGCACGCGGGCAGGTGCTGGTAACTGCGCCCATTCCATCACTGAAAATAAAGGGCACATTTCACTACGACGAAGGATATTATTATTTCAGGAATCTTGGAAAAAGGTTGCTTCTTGGCGGTGCGAGGAACCTGGCTATTGAACAGGAAACAACCACGGAGTTACAAACCACACAGCTTATTCAACAAACGCTGGAAGCGTTTATCGCAAGACACCTTTTACCGGATACTCCGATAGAAATTACCGACAGGTGGAGTGGCATTATGGCGATGGGAGCTGAAAAGATGCCTATCGTAAAGAAACTTTCTGCCCACACTTATTGCGCAGTAAAGATGAGTGGAATGGGCGTAGCATTAGCGCCGGTTGCTGCAGACGTAGTGAGCGACCTGATGCTTGATTGAAATCAGGGACGTATGAATTTCGTACGACTGTTTTTTCCTGCTGAAACAAAATAAATTCCCGCACGCAAATTGCGAACATCAATTCTAACGGTATTGCCGGCAATTTTTGTAGTGTTCACCAGCTGACCGGCATAGCTGAATACTTTTACAATATCATTTGCAGCCACGGGTTCAGTTATTCTTACGGTAATAAAATCAGACGATGGGTTTGGAAAAACGGTGATGCTTTGTATTTCGGAAGTTTGCCCTGCAATGAATTCAGAAGTTGCTCCATCAGCTTTCCTGGAAAAAAGAAGTGATTCCCTCGCGCCGCCTTTATTAAACAAAGAACGCATTCTGACTACCTGGCCTTGCGTGAACATATTGGTGCATTCGTCGTTGGTGAAATCCATAAAATTCATGTACATGATGCCGGTTGCGATCCCTGAGCATGAACTTAAGGTGCCGCTGGGACATCCGCGCGTTGGACCCTGCTGCGGCGGAGTGTCGTCTATTTTGTCATCGCCACAACTTGCATCGCCCCAGATGTGTCGCAATCCCAGCCAGTGTCCGATTTCGTGAACGGCTGTCCGGCCTTTGTTGAAGGGTGCAGCAACATTTGGTGTTGTGCCGAAAACGGCGTGCCGGATAACAACGCCATCGATTTCAGGTGCACACCCCGGAAGACTGGCATAACCCATTGCCCCGCCAACCAGGTTACCCGTCCAGATATTCAGGTATTCGT
>JAFAGE010000184.1 GCA_023423015.1 Bacteroidota bacterium | reverse complement strand
CCCACCTACGCTGAAGCTTCGGTGGGCGCAGGCGGAGGGCGATTGGGAGAAGAAGTTAGGGCGGAGGGCGGAGGATGGAGGGCGATAGGAAAACGGAGATCGGAGATCGAGGCCAGAGAGCGATCCTAAATACTGCACATTATGTTAAGTAGAGCCTTACAACATGAATTCCACTAAAATTAGAGATTGTATGAGTTTACCTATTGAACTTCAATTAGTATTGTTTCCCGCCATGATCGCTTTTCATTCGAGTTCTTTGTGAAAGCCATTGTCCGTCACCCTTTAGGCTGACGCTGCACGTCGCGGCATCTCGGTAACGCTGTGAGAATTCGCTCTGCGTTCAATTTCTTCGCGAAGGACGCGAATATTCTGACGGATTTGCCGGAGGGTATCAAACGGCAATCCCTCGTCGATGCCGTGGCTGAATTTGAGATTCTCCAGGTTCAGGAGGTGTTGTAATTGTT
Source organism: Bacteroidota bacterium (assembly GCA_023423015.1). Lineage (GTDB taxonomy): Bacteria > Bacteroidota > Bacteroidia > Chitinophagales > Chitinophagaceae > Flavitalea. The sequence continues at coordinate 6,379 of JAFAGE010000184.1, read as the reverse complement.
CTTCGTTCAATTGGGACAGATCTGGCTTCATAAATAAGCATTTTTAATAAATACGAATTAGTGAATAAAAAATCTGTGCCTCAGGGCAAATCGAATCATTCTTGATATCCAGGACTGCCTTGCCTGGCATAGAACTCTCAGATACATTATTGTCTTATAATTTATATTATGTTAAGTAGCCCCTTCAGGCTCGGAGACGAAGAAAAAAACCCGCGCTGCGGTGAATACAGAAAACGGGTATATTGGTCTACTAAACCTTATACCCGTACAATGAGCAATTCTAAAAGCCCGTTCGATTTCTCCGGATTGTCGAAATTAATTTCCAGCTTAACTCATAACCCCTACAACGAAATTTCCTCCCGAAGTGATTTGGTAGAAACTTACACAGTCAAGGATGCGGTAAATGAAATGCGGGCAGACAGTTTAAAGCGTGACACAACGGCTACTAGGCAGTTCTGGATAATTGTATTCCTTACGATTCTTTCTGTAGCTGTTGCAGTGTATCAAGCCTACCTAGCGTATAGGCCATCCATAGAAGAGCGCATAATACGAGAAATGCAACAAGAACTACGGCAGCAGACTGCCACCCAAAATTCGGTGAACCAGAAGATTGATTCTCTCGCATTTAAACTGCAAGGTGATTCTTCCAAAATTACAAGTAAACCTTAAACTATGACCAAAAGGCAAGCGCAAAAAGCTTTAGAGACACTCCTAACTCAGATAGACAAAAGAGGCCAGCCAGATGAATATTGGCTAGAGGATGCTCACAGCTTGTTTAAGTCCTTTTTCGGCGAAGATTCGATTCATTATAAAAACCTTGCGGCGATAAGATACGATGTGGTTAATTCAGGGAAATGGAAAATGATAATTACACAAAGCGAAGACGATGCGCGTAGCCAATTTAGGCAAGTGCTTAATAAAGCCATTGAGAAAACAAAAGAGCCTTTATTTCAACCTTTAGAAAACTTACGCTTAGCTGCTGAAAATCCTGCGTACCAGCAAAACATAAATGGAATAATGAGTACAGCAAATAAAGTAATCACATTTATCTGGAATGGGGTGAGCAAAAACGCTTTGATATCAACAGTAATTGGAGGTATCATTACCGCAATTATATTGCGGCTACTTGGTATTCTTTGAACGCCTTACGGCGTAAGCCTGTGAATATTTTTTTCTTCATGCCGCCGTGCTCCACTCCGCTGCGATTTGTGGCAGAAAACATACAAATCGCGCTGCACAGACCAGTAGCTACGTTAACATAATATAGTTATCAAACAACCGAATAAAGGTATCAAATAGTCAGCCACCTAACGCGCACCCATAAACGAACGGGGAACGAAGAACAGAAAACGCCTTTCACCTTTCATCATCCATTCTGCATCTGACAGTATTCTCACCGTTAATTTTCTAATGGCCCCAGGCCATCTGCCAATCTTCTCACCTTTCACCGCTCACCGCTCACCAACTCACCTGCCATCTGCCAAATCTCTCACCTTTCACCGCTCACCGCTCACCAAAAAAAAGCGGCCGCATTGCACGGCCGCTATTATGAAAACAAGGTATGTAGTGGAGGGTTTTTGTCAGGGTACGAACCCTGTGTGTGTTAATCTATCCTTTATTGAGCTCTGCCCCCACTTCCAAGCCAACCGTATGCTTTAAAATCCCATGCCAATGTAGTTGCCTGATCGTCAGCTACTCTGCTCAGCTGAATGCGAAGTATACAGCCCCTATCAAACAAACAAAGCTGCCCAGGTACTTCCATTCTAATGGTTCGCCCAGGTACAACACCGCAAAGGCACAAAACACCACCACGGTTATCACCTCCTGGATGATCTTCAACTGGAATCCCGACCAGCCATCTATTACTCCAAGGCGGTTTGCGGGAACCGTAAGGCAATATTCAAATAAGGCTATGAACCAGCTGATAATCACTACCTTCCAGATTGGAAAATCGGTGTGTTTCAGGTGCCAGTACCAGGCAATGGTCATAAATATGTTGGATAGTGCGAGCAGGCCTATGATCTTCATGGCAGCAATTTAGCAGCAATTTGCCATAAACGTAAAAGGACCGCTTTCGCGATCCTTTTACTATTGCTATAGTCTTTTCTTTAGGAGTTTGCCCGATTAATGCACCTTATCAACGTTAACAAATTTCTCGTTGTAGATGTTTGCATTATCCTGGTCCTGGCGCTGTTCGTAGATCGTAATCAACAAATCGTAGGAATCTTTCAGGAACTGCTTCTCTTCCATTTTCAATTTACCCTGGCTACCCAGCAGCTCATCGATCTTCTTGAAATGAACAATTGCTTCATCAAACTTCTTGGCAGCGGCCTGGCGCAGGTCTTCTTTTTCTTTCAACTGTGCAGCTGTAAGCTTTACGTTTCCTTTCGGACGAATGGCTTTGTTCTTATTCAGGATGTCTACACCCTGGTTGTAATAGATCTGGCCGAGCAACATGCGCGAGTTTGGATAATTGGCATCCAGCTCGATGCTTTTGTTGGCCATGGCAATTGCCTTGTCGGTCATTTCAGCGGCGTTAGCCGGACGCTGGGTGGTGTCTTCGTTGTATGCTGCTTTGTATAATTCAACCGCGTAGTTGTAATGGTATATAGAATTTTTCGGATCCGATTTTACGAGTTCTTCATATTTCGCAAAGAGCTGATCTTTTGATCCTTTTTCGCTGAGCATATTTACTTCGAAGCCATTCCAGAAGGGATCTTCGGGATATACTTCTTTACCGAGGTCTACATACTTCTTGGCGCTTTCAAGATCGCCCTTGGTGCTGTAATGGTCAGCCAACCATTTGTAAATTGATTCGAAACCCTGCGACTTCGCTTTTGCCTGGGCTATCTGGGAATAATACATCGCTGCGGTGTCGGGCTTGTTGGCTTTTTCTGCAGAGATACCGGCATACAACACTGAAATGGTGTCGAGGGTAATTCCGCTTGTCCAACCCTGCTTTGCCAGCAGGTCGAATATTTTCAGCGAACCCTGGAAACCTGTCAGGGCATCGTTGAAATTTCCGGCATTGTAAAACGATGCTGCTTCTTTTGAATAAGCGGCATACAGGTCGGTGAGTGGTTTACGGTTGTCGAGCGTCATCTGCACGAAGCGTTTGGCGCTGTCTTTAACCGCATTTTCCATCTGCATGTGTTTGGTTGCAGCGGCCAATGCTTCCTCTTTCGCATTGGGAACGGTATTGGCTACAGATGAATCCGCAGCGATGGCACTGTAAACTTTTGCTTTTGTGTACCATCCGTTAGAATTGTCTGCATTTTTTGGATTTGATAGAAAGTTATCAATCTCAGTTTTTGCTTCGGCGAATTTCTTCTTCTCGAGAAGGTCGTTCGTCTTATCGAGCTGGCGCTGTGCAAACAGGCTGCCCGCCGATGCCACGAACACCATTAACAATAAGAAAGATTTGAAGCGAATCATGCTCAGTTTCATATAGAAGTGTTTAAATAATAAGCGTACCAACAATTAACTTTCTTCAGATGGTTCAGGGCCTGTTTCGGTTGCTTCGTCCGTGTTATTTAACAGGTCGGTATTGCCGATTTCACCGGGCAGTTCCTGGGTTTCCGTACCTACATGGATATCGAGTTTGGTGATGGCTGCTATTTCGTCGCCGTCGTCGAGTCTGATCAACTTTACACCTTGTGTAGCACGACCTTGTGCGCTGATGCTGGAGACGCCCATCCGGATAGTGATTCCGCTTTTGCAGGTGATCATCAGGTCTTCTCTCGCGGTTACATCCAGTATCCCTACCAAAGCGCCTGTTTTGTCCGTTACGTTGATGGTTTTTACTCCTTTTCCGCCCCGGTTGGTGATGCGATACTCTTCAATTTCGGTGCGCTTTCCATAACCTTTTTCGCTGACTACCAGTACGGTTTTCGATTTGTCTTCCACATTGACACATATCATGCCAACAACCTCATCATTTTCATCTTCAACTTCTATACCAGCCACGCCGATTGCACCCCTGCCGGTAGGTCTCACTTTCGATTCAGGGAAGCGGATTGCACGTCCCGATTTCACCGCCATCATGATTTCACAATTACCATCGGTAAGTTTTGCTTCGATCAGTTCGTCGCCGGGGTTAATCGTTATGGCAATCACACCAGTCTGACGGGGACGGCTGAAATCTTCAAGGAGGGTTTTCTTAATAATACCATTCCTGGTACAAAGAACAATATTATGATTATTTACAAATTCCTTGTCTTCAAAATCTTTTACGTCGATAATCGCGCGAACCTTGTCGTCGGGTGGTATCTGGATGAGATTCTGGATCGCACGGCCCTTGCTGGTTTTATCACCTTCAGGTATCTGGTAAATATTCAACCAGTAGCACCTTCCCTTTTCGGTGAAGAAAAGCATGGTGTGGTGGGTTGACGCCACAAACAGGTGTTCGATATAATCTTCTTCGCGGGTTCTTCCGCCGATTGCACCACGGCCTCATCTCCTTTGCTGGCGATATTCGGTTGCGGATGTACGTTTGATGTAACCAAGATGAGAGATGGTGATCACCACATCTTCTTCCTTGATGAGGTCTTTAATACTCACTTCATCATCAAGGTATGTGATTTCAGTTCTGCGTTCATCACCGAAACGGTCACGAACTTCAACAAGTTCTGCTTTGATCACGTCGTAACGCATTCCTTCATCCCCGAGTAGTTCTTTCAGGTGAGCGATAAGTTTCATCAGTTCATCGTATTCCTGGCGGATTTTATCGCGCTCCATTCCGGTGAGCCTTTGCAAACGCAATTCGAGAATTGCCTTAGCCTGGATTTCATCGAGGCCCCATCCTGCGCTGATAAGGTTTTCCTTCGCCTGTTCAGGCGTCGCAGAACTGCGGATAAGGCTGATCACTTCATCGAGATGGTCGAGAGCAATCAGGTAACCCTGAAGGATATGCGCCTTTTTCTCTGCCTCTTTCAGTTCGAACTGCGTACGGCGAACTACTACTTCATGCCTGAACTCTACAAATTCGCTGATCATATCTTTCAGGCTCAGTATACGTGGACGGCCTTTCACCAGCGCCACGTTATTGATACCAAAAGATGTTTGCAGTTCGGTGTATTTATAGAGCTGGTTTATGATCACGCTTGCAATTGCATCTCTTTTCAGATCGATTACGATACGTGTTCCTTCTTTACCATTCGATTCGTTATTGACGTGTGCGATACCTTCTATTGCTTTCTCATTTACGAGCTGACCGATGCGGTCGCACAATGAGTCGCGACTAACCTGGTAAGGTACTTCGGTGATGATGATGGTTTCGCGGCCGCTGGCTTTTGTATCTACATGTAGTTTACCGCGCAGCACTACCCTGCCGCGCCCGAAGTGCATGGCGGCTTTTACGCCTTCCATACCGTAGATGGTTCCGCCGGTTGGGAAGTCGGGAGCTTTAACGTGCTGCATGAGCTCATCAATCGTGATCTCGCGGTTATCGATATACGCAATACATCCGTTGATTACTTCAGTTAAGTTGTGCGGAAGGATGTTGGTGGCCATACCCACGGCAATGCCGCTCGATCCATTGATGAGCAGGTTGGGAATGCGTGTGGGCAGAACAGACGGCTCTTCAAGAGAGTCGTCGAAGTTCAACTGGAAGTCGACCGTTTCTTTATCAATATCGAGCAGCATGCTTTCGGCCATGCGTTCGAGCCTTGCCTCTGTATAACGCATTGCCGCAGGTCCGTCGCCATCCTGGCTGCCGAAGTTTCCTTGTTTGTCGATAAGCGTGTAACGCATGTTCCATTCCTGGGCCATACGAACCATTGAGTCGTACACTGATTTGTCGCCATGCGGGTGAAACTTACCGAGCACCTCTCCCACTATCCTGGCCGACTTTTTATACGGTTTGTTGTAGTTGATGCCAAGTTCGTTCATGGCGAACAATACTCTCCGGTGAACCGGTTTAAAGCCATCGCGAACGTCGGGCAAGGCCCTGCCTACGATCACCGACATGGAGTAGTCGATGTAGGCTGTTTTCATCTGTTCTTCGATGTTTACGGGCTGAATTCTGTCGCTATCGTTCGTTAAATCCGGAGTGAGATTATTCTCTTCCATTTGCTGTTATTAGACTTTGTTTTTCAATGATTTTCCGGGTAAAAATGCATGCTCTACGAGGGTTCGCAAAGATACCGTTTTCGAAGCGATTAAAAAAGCAAAACAGCACCTGCAAAAACCACGATTCCGGGCTTCCTCTTTCTTTAACTTCCTGTTAATCTTTTGTGCATAAATAACATCTAACTTTAATGCACCATTCCACCCTAAAACAGCACCTGCCATGAATAAATACCTTTTGTTGCGCGACAACAAGCAGTCCGGTCCCTATACCGTACCTGAAATTGTTGCAATGGGCTTAAAGCCCTACGAC
>JAFAGE010000166.1 GCA_023423015.1 Bacteroidota bacterium | reverse complement strand
CAAATGCCGCAGTTCCAACAACCGGTGCACTTGCAAAAGGAACCGACAACACGCCTTTTCTTCAACGGGCGATAAACGCAGCAGATGAAGGAGAAACAGTTCTGGTACCACCGGGGAGATATCTTTTTGCGACACCACTCGACACAATAAAAGGACCAAAGCGCATCAGCCTGCTGTTTATGGGCGACACATATCACAATGGCTCAGACTTTATCATTATCGCCAATGAAGGCGGCGCATATGAACAGCACACCATAAAACACGAAGGCCGCGCAATCGGACGACTAAACATGCCGAGGCACACCAAAGAAACGCATGATAAAGGAACACAGCCGCAATGGTCAACCTTTACAGGTACACTGGTGAAAATATATAATGCATACCAGCAATTAGTTGAGTTGAACCGGGTGGATGGATTTCGGGCACCTATTGAAATCATCGGAGGACGCGGCAATGGAAGCCAGGAGAATACCGTGCGCATAAGGAGTGCTTACAAAAATGCTAACGGCATAATACTTACTTCGCTCGACGGACAATCATACGTAGACAAAAATGAATTTTGGGTATCACGAATGTCGGGCGGCCTTGGAATCAAGATAGATGGATATGCCGGTAAGGCCCGTAACGGAGAAATATATAATGGTGCTGCGAGATCAAATAAATTTCACATGATGATCGAACAGGTAGACAGTATTGCCGAATGTCATGGTGATATTACTGAACCATTATTTGACATCACGGTTGAAGGTGGAGATCACACGGGCGTTTTTGGAAATGTTGGATTCCGGATGCGTTCGGAAGCGCCGAATTTTGTTCGCTCTCCCAAATTCACGGGGCAGGGCATTTTAGAAGCACGCATGTTGCAACACGGAGCAGGTATTGGAGGTACAATTAATGTTCCTGTGTGGAACAGTTCGAAAGGGATCTTTTTTGGAAACTATGCATTGATTGACCTGGATGGCAACATCGTGTTTTTGCGCCAGGGATTTATATCTAAAGCACACCGCGATGCGGCTCCGGCAAATTTCAGGTTTGCCAATTTTGGAGATGCAGAGCTCGACGTAAATATTACATCAGCGAATTATGAAGTTGCTCCGGGTGTACGATACGTGTACTACAATCATGCTTCGGGTAAGTTGAAGCTGCCGCAGGCTGAAAAATATTTTGGGCGACTTGTTACCATCTGCAACGATCATGCAACAGGCAAAGTTGAAGTCGGCAATGCATCCGGCAGCAGTAATGTAGTAGCTCCGGGAGGTGCAGTAACATATAGAAGTGATGGCAAACGATGGCGTGCAGTAACTAATCCCTAATTTCGGGGAATGTCGGCACTCGAATGGATACTTAAACATAAGATTGTGGCGATACTCAGGGGAGTAAAGCCCGCAAACATGCAGAGCGTTGTACAATCCTTGTACGATGGAGGCATTACCGTCCTGGAGATCACACTCAACTCAGAAGATGCTGTTCCTCAAATTGCAAAACTGTCGAGGGAGTTTGGTGAAAAGATGCTGATTGGCGCGGGCACTGTGCTTGACCGTGAGGGAGCAGCTGCTGCGAAAGAAGCTGGCGCTTCTTTCCTGATTTCGCCGGGGTTTGATGAAGGTGTAGTTGCCTATGCAAAAGAAAATGGCCTGGTTTCAATTCCCGGCGCATTTACACCTACGGAAATCCTACGCGCACACAAGGCCGGGGCAGATATTGTAAAAATTTTCCCGGTGAGTGATGCATCTTACCTGAAGAATGTGGCAGCTCCGCTCGATCACATCAGAATGATGCCGACAGGTGGCATCAATACCACAAATATTTATGACTTTCGCAAAGCCGGAGCAGCAGCCTTTGGGATCGGAAGTGCGTTGGTATCAAAAGCTGATTCGGTTACAGACGCTTACCTGCAAGACATCACTGAAAAAGCCAGAACCTTTACGCAGGCAGTTGCCTCGTTTTAAACATTGCAGCACGCATGAAAATCAAAAGCTACAAGCTGTACCAGGTACCGCCCCGCTGGCTGTTCCTGAAAATTGAAACGGATGAAGGAATTACAGGATGGGGTGAGCCCGTTATTGAAGGGCGTGCAGCAACCGTTGCGGCAGCAGTAAACGAATTAATGGAGTTGTTGATGGGAAAAGATCCCATGAACATAGAAGACCACTGGAACATCATGTATCGTGGCGGTTTTTACCGTGGCGGTCCGATATTAATGAGCGCAATGGCTGGCATCGACCAGGCATTGTGGGATATCAAAGGAAAATTTTACAACGCCCCTGTTCACCAGCTCATGGGAGGAAAGGTGCGCGATCGCATAAAAGTGTATTCATGGATTGGTGGCGACAGGCCCGCAGAAGTTGCTGCCGCAGCATCAAAAGCATTGTCGTTTGGATTTACCGCAATTAAAATGAACGGCACCGATGAATTGATGTATGTGGATACTCATAAAAAAATTGACCTCGTATTAAAAAGAGTTGCAACAATCCGCGATGCGGTGGGAGACGGGCTTGAAATTGGTATCGACTTTCATGGCCGTGTTCACAAACCAATGGCTAAGGTGCTGGCCAAACAACTCGAACAGTTTCATCCTATGTTCATTGAAGAACCTGTTCTCCCCGAAAACAACGAAGCGCTGAAGGAAATTGCACAACATACCAGTATTCCGATTGCTACAGGAGAACGGATGTTTTCGCGCTGGCAATTTAAAAACCTGCTTACTGAAGGTTATGTAGATATTATACAACCGGATTTGTCGCACGCAGGAGGAATTACAGAGTGCAAGAAGATACTGTCAATGGCAGAAGCGTTCGACGTTGCGGCAGCACCCCATTGCCCCTTAGGACCCATTGCGCTTGCTGCCTGTCTGCAGGTTGATGCTACTTGCCACAATGCATTTATCCAGGAGCAAAGCCTGGGTATACACTACAACCAGGGCAGTGATCTGCTCGATTATCTTGTCGATAAAAAAGTTTTTGACTATGAAGATGGTTATGTAAAAATTCCGGATGGTGCGGGATTAGGTATAGAGATTGATGAAAAATTTGTGGAACAACAGGCTGCTATCGGTCACAACTGGAGAAATCCATTGTGGCGACACAATGATGGCAGCGTGGCAGAATGGTAGTATAATATGAAGAAATTTATCAGTTGCGATTGGGGCACTTCTGCATTTCGCGTACGGTTGATCGATAATGATCACCTGGAAGTAGTGGCAGAAATAAAGACAAATGATGGTATAGCCGAAACTTACCAGCGCTGGATCAGCACCGGAAAACCCGCAGAAGAGCGCCTGATGTTTTACATGAGCTATCTGCAGGAGCAATTGCTTGAATTAAAAAAAGAAAGCGGGTGGTTGCTCCCTGACGTACCCGTGATTATCTCGGGTATGGCTTCATCCACAATCGGGATGATTGAGCTTCCTTACAAACAAATGCCATTCAATGCCGATGGCAGCGACCTTTCGGTTCAGACATTTTCGGATGGTAAGCTCATCATTGTTTCAGGTGCGTGCACAGACAAAGATGTTCTACGCGGCGAAGAAACAATGCTGGTGGGATGCAATGTAGACAAGAGCATTGGCAGGCAACTCATGATATTTCCGGGAACGCATTCAAAACATATTTATGTTGAAGATGGAAAAGCTGTCGATTTCAAAACATATATGACAGGCGAATTCTTCGATTTGTTATCGAATAAAAGTATTCTTGCGAATTCGGTTGCACGTCCTGCTGATGGTAAGGACGATGCTGAAGCCTTCGACGAAGGTGTTCGAAGCGGGAGTGAAGGTAATTTGTTGAATGAAGCGTTTTCGATACGTGCAAAACAGGTATTGAAGAAAAAAACGCCGGAAAACAATTATTCATTCCTTAGTGGACTGTTGATTGGCCACGAACTCAGGGAGGTGAACAAAGCAGATGTTTCGTCAATTCAGCTTGTATGCGGATCGAAATTAAAAAGGCAGTATATGCGTGCCATGCAGTTGCTGGTATCGCCCGATAAGTTCGACTTCAGGGATGCCGACCAGGCATTGATCCGCGGGCACCATATTGTGTGCGAGCACTTTGCAGTGTAATCGCGTAATCCACTACCTTTCATTTAAACAGTTGCACATGAAGCACCAGATTCAATTAGCATTTGATGTACAACCTGAACCTATCACACATTTAAAGAGCGGATCGCTGACGTGCCTGTATCAGCATGGTAAGCTGCGATACATTCGCAACAACGGTGAAGAAATCCTTCGTTCAGTCTACATAGCAGTGCGTGACCACAACTGGAATACCGCACCATACGACGTCACAGATCTCAATATAATTCAGAAGGAAGATGGTTTTGATATTCGTTATATAGCGAGTTTCAAAATGAATGAAGTGTTATACAAAGCCGACGTGGAGATTGTTGCATCCGGAAACAGCATCACATACAGGATGAAAGGGCAGGCGTTAAGCAACTTCAAAAGAAACAGGATCGGAATATGTGTGCTTTATCCCGTGCAGCTACTCACAGCTCACGAAATAACCGTTCAGCAACCTGATGGAAACCAATACAGCAAAACCATTCCGCGAACAATAAATCCGCACGAACCAGCTAAGAACATCCGGTCTCTTAAATGGAAATTCGAAAGTGGCAGCGCCGAAGCTTTTTTTGAAGGCGACACATTCGAAATGGAAGATCAGCGTAACTGGAGCGATAGTTCTTTCAAGGTGTACAGCACACCACAAGAGCGTCCAAAACCGGTAGATGTTCACAGGGGCGATCGCGTAGAGCAAGAAGTCCGCATAGTGGTGGATGACTCGCGTGCGGTGCGTGGAAAGGTTAGTCATCAGCAGGAAAAAACTGTGCGTAAACCGTTGCCGGCAATTGGTTTCAGTAAGGTGCCTGGTAAAAAACTTACCTCCGGTGAAATAGCTGCCTTAAAAAAGATTCCGGTTAATCACTATCGTGTTGAGCTGGACCTTGCTTCGGGCAACTGGAAGCAGGAACTTGCCGATGCCATCCACGATGTGCGTGAAATTGGTACGCATGTGAATGCGGTTTGTAAATTCGGTGCCCGCGTTGAGGATGAAACCAAAGAATTGATCACTGAACTTTTTAATACAGATCACCTGGTTCATCATCTGCTGGTTATCGACTCGAAAAGTGGACTCACTTCACCTGCAACCATCACAAAGGTTTATCCTTTGTTGAAAGAAGCTTTACCATATCTAAAGGTCGGTTACGGTACAAACGGACATTTTGCAGATTTAAACAGAAATCTTCCATCCGGTATTTCTTACGATTACGTATCATTTGGGCTGACACCACAAGCCCATTCAACCGACGTTTTGTCGATGATCGAAAACCTCGACAATCAGCAGGATATCATTGAAACCCTGCAAAAACATCTTGGCAAGGTTGATATACATGTTTCTCCCATAACATTCAAAGGGCGTAAAGCAGAACTTTTTGCCGAATTGCCTGGCCATGCAGACAGGGACGAACGGCAGCATAGTGCCTTCGGCGCCGCATGGGTGTTAAAAGCTTTAGCGAACTTTTCCGGCACTACAGTAACGCTATTTGATGCTACCGGCTATAAAGGAATACTAAGTGAAACCTTTGAACATAGCGGATATACATCTCCGTTATACAATGTGCTTGCAGCCATAAAACAGTTCGGTGCAATAGCATTTTTGATGCAGGAGGGTTCCGGAAGCGACGACATTGTTTTTCAAAATGAAGCCGGGGAATTTTTGAAGATTAACATTGGTGATGAATTTCATTTACTGCATAAGGGATAAAATGCAGGAACTTTAAGGGGAATTGCTTTTTTCGTTTTATTTTCCTGTTTTTACGCCGTATGTCAAAAAAAGTTATCATCCCGTTCCTGTTATTGATTTTATGTTCGCAGGTTTTGCAGGCTCAGTTTTCCGTGAGCTCAAACAAACGTTACCTGCTGAAAGATGGAAAACCCTTTTTCTGGTTGGGAGACACAGCGTGGGAGCTGTTTCACAAGCTTAATCGCGAAGAAGCGGACCGTTATCTCAAACGCCGGAGTGAACAAGGCTTTACAATTATACAGGCAGTTGCCCTTGCGGAGCTGGACGGCTTACGTACACCGAATCCTTATGGTGAACTTCCGCTGATTAATGAAGACCCCGGTAAGCCCAATGACAAATATTTCAGGCACGTCGACTATATTATTTCCAAAGCTGAAGAATATGGTTTGTCGATCGCCTTGTTGCCAACATGGGGCGATAAATTATCAAAAGATACATGGGGCCAGGGTCCTGAAGTATTTAATACCGGGAATGCGGCGCAGTATGGAGC
>JAFAGE010000120.1 GCA_023423015.1 Bacteroidota bacterium | reverse complement strand
GGTGAAAGGTGAAAGGTGAAAGATAAGAGGATTTTTTCTCACCTTTCACTGCTCACCGCTCACTTTTTTTCCCTTTGCCTTCCACAGGAAGTTTCTTAAGCACTTCATAGTTCGGTTGCCCTTTGGTGTTGGAGGTGTTTTTAATTACGCGTATTTTCAGACGAACCACATCGTTTGCCAGTGCGTGCTCAGGAAAAAAATCTTTCGGAGAGCAGCCCAGGGCTTTTGAGAGCAGATTTATGTGGCGGATGTTGTATTTGGCTGTTTGTGTCGGGTTTTCAATTTTTGCGATAGTGCCTTCGGCAAGGTTCATGGAGATAGAAAGATCGAGTTGCGACATTCCTTTCTTTACGCGAAGTTCCCTGGCTTTGTCGATTACATACTGGTCTATTTCCGAAATCTCAAATTCAAATGTCTTCGCCTTCGCCATGAAGGCAAGTACCATTTAATTAAAAAAATATACACATCCATATATGGATGTGAATGTATTTAGCTATATTGCATGCCGGTATCATTAACCGAACGATGGAGCAAAAATCCACCGTTGCGATCCTTCAAATTAATTGAAGCATTCGCCTGGAATCCCGCTATTGAAACCTCGGAAATTTCAAAAAGCACACGGGATGGTAAGACGAATGCCCACGCTACGGCGTGGGCTCTCTTATTCGTGTGCGGTTACTCCGAGGTACCCAATAGCAATAAGTTGAGTTCCACGCCATATTTTTAGATCAGGTCAGGACATACGGAACTCCAACGGGGGAAAAACAGGCACAAAAAACGAACCCATATGCCTGCCCGGCCACAAAAACACCGACTTCATTTTTTGCTGATCATTGTTGCGCGTAAGCCCAAAGGGCCCGTGTAGCTTCTTCACTTTATTGATTCCCGATTTATTCGCTTACCTGAATACCTGCTGCAATGAAACCACTTAACTGCATCATGGCATTGCTATGCCTATACATTACTGCTAACGGTCAGGCACATGTGCATTTTAAGAAGTTGCAAGGATCAGTTGTTTCTGCAAATGGCAAGCCGGTAAGCGGCGTTCGCCTGGAACTGGTCAGGAGTGGAGTATGTGATTCGACAAACCTTCGTGGCGAATTCACACTGGTGTATCCGCTGCGATACGACTCGCTTGTCGCAACTCACCCGGAATTTATCACGAGGAAGATACTCATCCGATCGAAAACAAATCGTGTAAAGGTGAAGCTGGAAAAAGCACATGCTTTCCGGTAGTACCAGCTACCAGGCAAGGGCAACAACAAATTTTGACTTAAAAAAATCAGAAATGAAACGCAGACTTTTCGTCATGCTGCTTGTCGCATGCCCATTGATGATGGCAGGGCAGGAGAGGCTGATCATCGGAGATACCTTGCATATTCTTCCAAAGTATCTGCCCAAAAACAATGAGATGGTGATTTTGGATTTCTGGGGAACATCGTGTGGCAGCTGTATTGAGATGTTGCCTAAAGTTGACTCATTGCAAAAACGGTTCGCCAATGAATTACAGTTCCTGGTGATAGATATAAACCCGAAAGATGATTCGCAACACGTCGCCCGCTTCTTCAGGAATGCTTCGTACAAGTATATTCTGGGTGATACTATGTTGAGAAAGTTGTTTCCTTTCCAAACAATACCCCATTGTGTGTGGCTCAATCGGGATGGCATCGTGACAGGAATCTCCAACGGTCGGGATGTTACGGCAGAAAACATAATGAAAATGTTATCGCATCCTGAGAAAATTATATATACAAAGAGCGAAGCAATCAGGTACACCCGCGACGACGTCTTTACCAATTTTGCGTACAGGTCGATAATCACCGAAGAAGTGCCGGGACTAGCTCCTGCGGTCGAATTTGTATATACCAAAGACCAACTGGTCACCAGGTACCACATCATCAACTATGATCTTAAGGCGCTTCTCCACGAGGCATGGCCGCGTAGCCGTTTTCATCGCTATTCGAAACTGCCTTTTAACAAGATTTACTGTTATGAACTGAACATTCCTCCAACGCCTAAAAGTGCAGTAAAGCGCTACCTGCAGGAAGACTTGTTGCGGTACTTCAGAATAGAGAGTCCTCACAAAATACCAAATGAAATACAAGCTATACATAATGGTGTTTTCCTTGTGCCCACTGCTGTTGGCGGGGCAGGGGAAGCTCAACATTGGCGACACGTTGCATGTTCTTCCCCGGTATGTACCAGACAAAAAGAAGATGGTAATTATTAATTTCTGGGATGTTTCGTGGAGTTCGTGCATAGAGATGCTGCCCAGGTTAGATTCGTTGCAAAAACAATTCGCTGATGATGTGCAGCTCCTCGTGGTGGACGTAAACCCGGATAACGATACATCACGCATAGGCCGCTTCCTCCGCGATGCTTCATACCGCTATATTCCCGGAGATACAACGTTGAAAAGATTTTTCCCGCACAGGTCAACTCCACATTGCGTATGGGTTAATGGATCAGGAGTAATTATTGGCATTACAAATGGCTGGGATGTTACAAGTGGAAATATCACGGATATGATATCTCAGCCGGGAAAAACCTTGAATACTAAGACTGAAGCCTCCCCATACAACAGCGACGATAGCTCCACCAGGTTTACTTACCGGTCCGTGATCACCGAAGAGGCACAAGGGTACGCCATTTCCGGTGGCTTTAAGTATTCCGAAAATGGTATGGTAATCAAACAATACATCATCAATGAAAAACTTCGGTCTCTTCTCCAGCGGGCATGGCCCGGAGAGGTATTTCCTCCTGATCTGAATCTGCCCTATGAAAAACGTTTCTGCTACGAACTGCACATACCTCCAACTCCGAATGAAGAACTACAGCGCTACCTGCAGGAAGACCTGAGTCGGTATTTCCGGATTAAGAAACCTAAAAACTAACTGTATGCGTAATTACCTCTTTAACCTTTTATTTTATCTACTCGCCCTCAACGCCGCCGGGCAGAACATCGATGTGCGCGGCACAGTAAGCCGTGAGAATGGACAGCCATTGGCCGGCGCCAGTGTGATTGCAAAACCCGGCAACTCCGGCACTCAAACAAACAACAAAGGTGAATTTTTGCTGGCGAATATAAGTTCAACAGCCACACTTATTATTTCCAATGTCGGGTTTCAAACGGTTGAAATTCCGTTGCGTGGTAAAACCAGCGTGAATGTAACACTTAAAGATTCAGCCAGTGCCCTTGACGAAGTGGTGGTGGATGCCAACACCGGCTACCAGAAATTAAAACCAAATCAGATCAACGGATCGGTGGTGGTGGTTTCCGAACGGGAACTACAACAACAAACAGGCACTAATATTCTTCAGCGCCTGAATAATGTAACCAGCGGAATGATATTTCACAACAGAACCGGGAACATCCACCCCGAAAGCAACCTGCGTATAAATATCCGGGGAGCTAACACATTCGAAGGTCCATTAAACCCGTTGATCGTGCTTGACGATTTTATTTATGAAGGAAGTATAGATAATATTCATCCGAACGACGTGGTGTCGATCACTGTGCTGA
>JAFAGE010000116.1 GCA_023423015.1 Bacteroidota bacterium | reverse complement strand
GGTGAAAGGTGAGAAGTGAAAGGGATTTTCCCTGCGGTGGCTGCAGCATTCCCAAAATGGTACAATGTTGATTTTTGCTGATTGCTAAAACCCTTGCTGGTAGCGGATTTCAGCTCTTGGCACCGGGTTTGAAAAAAAGGAATCAGGTTTTTCATAGGATATTGGATTTAAAACGCGGCCTGGATTTCTATCCGGGCCTGTTTTTTTCCTTTCACCTTTCACTTCTCACTTCTCACCGCTGACGGCCACCTCTCACACAAACAGGCTCAGAATCATCACTCCAATCAATCCCATAATCCCTACGATGGTTTCCATGAGCGACCAGGAGCGTATGGTGTCTTTTACGCTCAGGTTGAAGTATTCCTTAAAAAGCCAGAAGCCGGAGTCGTTTACGTGAGAGAACATAAGGCTTCCCGCGCCGATGGACAATACCATGAGGTTAGGGTCTACGTTCGATTGTGCCATTACAGGCGCAATGATGCCTGCTGTAGTAAGCCCCGCGATGGTTGCCGAACCAAGACTTATGCGGATCACGGCTGCAATTATCCATCCAAGCAGGAGGGGATGAACATCGAGGCCTGAGAGCATGGCGCCTATTTGCTCACTTACTCCACTGTCGCTGAATACCTGCTTCAACGCACCTGCCCCTGCAATGATAAGGAGAATGAGTGCGATATCGGATACGGAATCACCATACACCTTCATGATGCTGGCCATACTTCTTCCCTGTTTTAAACCCAGAGTGTAGGTAGCTGCAAGCAGCGAGATAAGCATCACTATCACAGGATCGCCGACAAAAAGGATGTAACGGTATGCGGGATGATCGGGAGATACTGTAAAAGAAAGTATTGTTGTGATTACAAGCAGAATTACGGGAAACAATGAAGTAATGAATGCATTAAAACCTCCCGGCAGCTGGTCGTCGGGAAGATCTTTTGGCTGAAATGTTTTCAGCGGAACGGAATGTATCTTCTTCAGCGTGGTGGCAAACAAGGGACCCGCAACAAGAATTGCAGGAATTGAAATGACAATTCCATACAAAAGTGTTACACCCATGTTGGCGTTGAACTGTGCAACCAGTGCGGCAGGCGAAGGGTGGGGAGGAAGAAAGCCATGCGTTACCGACATTGATGCAATCATCGGCAGGCCGACATATACAGCAGGCAATTTGTATTGATATACCACAGAGAATATCAATGGCACTAGTAAAACAAAACCTACATTATAAAACAATGGGATGCCCACTACGAAGCCGGTGATCATCAGTGCCCATTGAATATATTTTTTACCGAATACTTTCACCAGTACTGACGTGATTTTTTCGGCAGCGCCACTATCCGCAACAAGTTTTCCCAACATGGCGCCTAAGCAGATGATGATAACGAGCGATCCCAGCGTGTCGCCTAAACCTTTCTGAACAGATCCGCTGATCTGATTCAGGGGAATGCCTAATGCAAGTCCCGTTACAATCGTAACAATTAAGAAGGCAATAAATGCATTCATTTTACCCCATGTAATGAGGAGAATGAGCATGACGATACAACCGAGTATGATAAGCAATGTCATAACTACCTGAATTGAATGGCGCGCACCGGCTGAATTCTTTTCACGACAAGTGAAGGAATTAACAGCACGAGGAAACAAACGGTGAATGTACCCACATCCACCAGCGCGACCTGCCACCATTCAATGTCGACTGCAGCCTGCGAAATATAGTACGCTTCTTCGGGAAGCGTGATAAATCCGAACCGGTCCTGCAGCCAGCACACCAGCAATCCCAACACGTTTCCTGCAGCAAGACCGACCAGGCTGATGATCGCGCCATGATAAAGAAAAACTTTTTGGATGGTAAAATTGCGCGCTCCGATAGCTTTGAGCAATCCTACCATTCTTGTTCGCTCGAGAACAAGAATGAGCAAACAGGTTACGAGGTTGAGCGTGGCGATGATCACCATGATGATGAGTACGATCGCGATGGTTTTATTCTGGAGATACAACCAGTCGAAGATATTTGGAAATACCTGGCGAATGGTGCTGCTTCTGAATTCAAGAGGAATCTGGATAAGTATGTCTTCATTCACCTCGTCCATTTTTTTGTAGTCGTCGATGAATACTTCGTAGCCACCCACCTGATCTTCAGCCCAGTTGTTCAGGCGTTGTATCAGCCGCATGTCGCCCAATGCAATGAGTTTGTCATATTCTTCAATTCCTGTTTTGAATATGCCTGCTACCGTAAGACGACGTGGTCGTGGTGATGCTCCTCCCGATTGTATAAAATAAATGAGCAACTTATCGTTTACGTCAAGTTTCAGCTGATTGGCCATCGCTTCCGAAAGGTTGATCTCTTCGCTGTACGACGAGTCTGAAAATTGAATCCATCTTCCCCTCACAAGAAAACGATCGATGTTTTCGAAGTGGTAGCTTTCTTCAACGCCCTTAAACAAAACCCCTTCAATGCTTTCAGAAGTTTTTAATATGGCATTTTTAGTGGCATATGCCTGTATGGTTTTGATGCCGGGAATCTTTTGCGGCAGGCTGGTTACCGAGTCATTCTTGGGAATCGGCGTTTCCTCGGCGATGGAAATGCGCGCAGCTTCATAGTTGTGGATACGTATATGACCCCAGAAACTGAATACTTTATCGCTGATGGTAGTTTGAAATCCTTCTGCGAACGCGATGGTAACGATCATCACCATCACGCTGATGATGGTAGCAGAGATCGAGAGCCGGATAACGAAACGCGAAAAGGAACGCTGTGGATTGAAGGCTATGCGCTTCGCTATAAAAGCGGAAATGTTCAACAGGGAAAAAATTTAGATGCCAAAAATAGACGGTTTTGTGTTATTATTGGCGTATATGTGCAATGCGAAACAGTTCGCTGTGCTTATCGTGATGTTGTCGTGCCTGGCAACAAGGGCGCAGATTCCGGAATACATCGTTTCTCCGAAGATAAAATCGGTGCAGCTTTTCCCGGTGGGTAACCAGCTTGGATATCCCATCATTCCATTGGGAGGTATCGGCCAGCTTGAACTTCACTTCGATGACCTCGATGCCAATGTTAAAAATTATTCTTACACGTTCCAGTTATGTAACGCCGACTGGACGCCGGCCGTCCTCAGTCACTTCGATTACATAAAAGGTTTTTCGCAGGTGCGGGTAAATACCTATCGTATGTCGTCGATTGCCTATACCCGCTACACACATTACCAGGCTGTGTTGCCCGACAGGAACTGCGTTCCATCAAGATCTGGCAACTACATACTTAAGGTGTTCGAAAACGGCGACACGTCCCGGTTGATCTTCACGCGGCGCATGCTGGTGGTGGATGAGAAGTCGGCCACCTCGGTGGAAATTCAGCAGCCTTTCAATGGACAGATATTTCGAACACACCAGAAGATTAATTTCAAAGTGAACCTGAACGATCGTGTTGATGTAGTGAACCCGCAGCAGCAGGTGAAAGTTACGATATTACAGAACTACCGCTGGGATATTGCTAAGACCGGCATAAAGCCTACGTTCTTTGCACGTAAGGTGCTTGAATACAATACAGAGAACGATGCCGTGTTTCCCGGAGGAAAAGAGTGGCGATGGCTCGACCTCAGAAGTTTCCGCCTTCAGAGCGACCGCGTAGCGAATGCGCGGTACTCGGCCGATGCGACGGAAATTTTCGTGAGGCCCGACGCCGACAGGGCACGACAGCAGTTTAATTTTTACCGCGATGCAAACGGCAGGTACTATCTGCAGCCCACTGAAAGCATCAACCCTTTGTATCAGTCGGATTATGCCACGGTTCATTTCAGTTTTGTGCCGGATGGAAACCGTCCGCTGGCAGGCAAAGAAATCTACATCATTGGACAGTTAAGCGATTATAATTTATCTCCGTCTGCAAAAATGCAGTACAACGCCGGGACGGGTGTTTATGAAACTACCCTGTTCCTGAAGCAAGGATACTACGATTACATGTACGTGACAATTGACCAGGACGACCGTAAGCGGACTCCTGTATTCGACGACACCGAGGGCAACATCTGGGAGACCGACAATGAGTACGCCATTCTGGTCTATTATCGCTCCCTGGGTGGGCGCGCCGATGAGCTTATTGGCGTAACACGCATAAATTCGCGACCGGGATTGCAATGATCGCACCTCATTTATGCATAATATTGAACTTTTATTTCACACAAAACACTAGAATCAAAGATGAAGTTGATCCGTTTCGGTGAGCCGGGCAAAGAAAAACCAGGCGTAATCATTAATGAAAAAAGGTATGATGTATCTGCTGTAGTTCGCGATTACGATGAAGAATTTTTCGGAGGTACAGGCATCGATAATCTGAAAAAGTGGGTAGAACAAAATCACGACAGGCTCAAGCCGGTGTCTGATGATGTTCGTCTCGGTGCTCCATTAGCGAGGCCTTCCAAAATCATTTGTGTGGGCCTCAACTATGCAGACCATGCCACCGAAACCGGGGCTGCCCTTCCATCGGAGCCGATATTATTTTTCAAAGCAACATCCGCAATGTGCGGTCCGAACGACGACCTGATAATTCCGCGCAAAAGTACAAAGACAGACTGGGAAGTGGAACTGGCTGTGATCATCGGCAAAAAAGCATCGTATGTAACCGAGGAACAGGCAATGTCGCACGTTGCCGGATATTGCCTGCACAACGACTACAGCGAACGCGAGTTCCAGCTTGAGCGGGGTGGGCAGTGGGTTAAGGGAAAAAGCTGCGACACATTCGCTCCACTTGGACCATTCATTGCATTGCGCGACGACATCGGAGATACCAGTAATCTTCGTTTGTGGCTCACCGTTAATGATAAAAAGGTGCAGGACAGCACCACATCGAACCTGATATTTAAAATTCCTTTCCTCGTGCACTACATCAGCCAGTTCATGACACTGCTTCCCGGTGATATTATTTCTACGGGAACGCCTCCCGGTGTAGGACTGGGAATGAAACCCGAACCCTGGTACCTGAAAGCCGGCGATGTAGTGGAACTTGGTATTGATGGATTGGGAACGTCGAAACAGGTAGCGAGAGAGTGGAAATGATGCACGTGAAACGTGAAAAGTGAGACGTGAAAGGTGAGCGGTGAGAAGTGAAAGGTGAGAAGAAGGGCAAAAGGCACAGGTAAAGCGCGAAAGGCGAAAATCTATGAGTAAGATTTCAGAACTCCTCAATACGTTCAATTCTCGTGCGGTCATCTTTGATCTGGATGGCACGTTGCTGGATAATAATGCGTTTCACCTGGAATCGTGGAAGCAGTACCTGCGCCAGATAAACAGGGAAATGTCGGATGAAGAGTACAATGAAAAGATCAATGGCCGCACGAACCGAGACGTGGTGAAATATTTATATGGTGAGAATCTTTCGGAAGATGAAATATGGAAGTACACCATGGAAAAAGAGGCGCTATACCGCGAGCTTTACAAGCCGCATATTGCTCCGGTTGCGGGTTTAATGGATTTGCTTAAGAAACTCGACAAATTGCAGGTGCCGATGGCCATTGCAACCTCGGGTGTGCAGGTGAATATTGACTTTATGTTCGAGCATGTTCCGATAAAGAAATTTTTCAGGAAGGTGGTCGATTCATCGTACATCACCAGGGGAAAACCTGATCCGGAAATATTTCTCAAGGCAGCTGAATTTTTACAAACACCGCCATCGGAATGCCTCGTATTCGAGGATGCGGTAGTGGGAGTGAAGGCCGCGAAAGCTGCAGGCATGAAAGTAGTTGCAGTGCTCACCACACATTCCAGTGACGAGCTCTCGGGTTCCGACCTCATTGTGCAGGATTACCGCGAATTACTTTGATACCAGCGCGTCGATCTTTGCGGCAAGCTTGCGGTCGCGGTCGGTAACCACATCGCCGGCATCGTGTGTCGAAAGCCAGAATTCAACCCTGTTCCACACGTTTTTCCATTCGGGATGGTGATTCATCTTTTCGGCGATCATCGCCACCCTCGTCATGAATGCGAACGCCTCGGAGAAGTCGGCGAACTCAAACTTGCAGTAAAGCTTGTTGTCTTTTTCTTCCCACATAATAAATGTTATTAATGCTTTTTGGGAACATTGTTTCGCGCTGGTAAAGATAAATGCTTTGCTGATGTATTCTTTTAATCTTTATTGTGCTTAACTTTCGAATTTACTCCTGATATGAAGCGTGTAACGATTCTCCTTGCTATTGCAATCCTGTGTATTCAATTTCTTCCGGCTCAACAACAAACAAGGCGCGTGCTGGTTTTTAGTAAAATAAACCGGTACTATCACCAATCAATCCCGTCCGGCCAGCAGGCTATTCAGGAACTGGGCAAAGAATTGGGCTTTGTTGCCGACACCACAAGTGTTGCGGATTATTTTAACGAAGATTCGCTGAAAAAATATGCCGCAGTAATTTTCCTGAACACTTCCGGAAATGACCTGCTCGACACTTCGCAGAAGGCCGACTTTGAACGATATATCCAGGCTGGCGGTGGTTACGTTGGCGTGCATGGTGCAGCAGCTACCGAGTACGGATGGACCTGGTATGGACGCCTGCTTGGCGGCGTCTTTAACGGTCATCCCGAACCTCAGAATGGAACAGTACATGTGGTGAACCGTAAGCACCCTTCAACCAGGCATCTTCCTAAAAAATGGAACCGCTTCGATGAATGGTACAATTTCAAAAACGTTGAACCGGACCTGAACGTGTTGATGACACTTGACGAGAAAACGTACAAAGGCGGTACTCACGGGGATTATCATCCTATTGCATGGTACCACGACTTCGACGGTGGCAGGTCATTCTACACCGCGCTTGGTCATACGAATGAAACATATGCTGACCCGAAGTTTCGTAAACACCTGGCTGCCGGCATTACCTATGCGATGGGTAATAACGTGCAGCTCGATTATTCCAAAGCCACCACAAAACGTGTCTCATTACCACAGGCAACGCTGCTTGTGTTTTCCAAAACAAAAGGATGGAGGCATTCTTCTATTCCTCACGGGAAAGAAGCAATGAAGAAAATTGCTGCCAACAAAAATTACGTGCTCAGCTTCAGTGAAAATGCAGCGGTGTTCAACGACGACAGTTTGAAAAAATACAATGCTGTTATATTTCTCAGCACAACGGGTAATATTCTCGATGCAGAACAGCAGGCAGCGTTTGAACGATACATACAAGCGGGCGGCGGTTATGTGGGAATACATTCAGCAGCTGACACAGAGTACGACTGGCCATGGTACGGAAATCTTGTCGGAGGCTATTTTGAAAGTCATCCGAACAATCCCAACGTGCGTAAAGGCACGATTGACGTGACCGATAAAAGTCATCCTGCATCGTCGATGCTGCCCGATCAGTGGACGCGCAGCGATGAGTGGTATAGTTACAAGAACTTTTATGTAGGCATAAAGGTATTGGCCAGCCTGGATGAGAACACATTTGAAGGTGGAACAAATGGTGCCAATCATCCGATAACCTGGTACCACGAATTTGATGGTGGACGCGCATTTTATACCGGACTCGGGCATACCGATGAATCGTATACTGAACCTATGTTCATTGAACATCTCACGGGAGGTATAGAATACGCCATTGGAAAAAATGTTAAGCTTGACTACAGCAAATCGTACGCTAAGCCGATACCTGACCAGAACCGTTTCGTAAAAACAATTTTAACAGAAGGTCTTGCTTCTCCAATGGAATTGTTTGTTGCGGAAGATGGAAAAATTTTCTTCACAGAGTTAATGGGTAAATTGTCGATGTACGATCCGGCAACAAAGAAAACCAAACTGCTGCACAGGTTCGCTATAACCAATAAGGGAGGCACAGGTTTGATCGGCGTTACCCTCGATCCCGGATTTGCACAGAACAGGTGGCTCTACGTTTATTACTGTCCCGGTGGTATCAGTGAAGACAGCATGTACTTCAACCTGTCGCGTTTTACACTAAAAAGCGACTACACACCCGACCTGCACTCGGAAAGAATTGTGCTGCAGGTTCCTGTTCAGAAAAACGGAGGATCGCACCACGGAGGATCTTTCGATTGGGATAAAGACGGAAACATGTACCTGTCTACCGGAGATGGAACCAGTCCGTTTCCTTCCAATGGCTATGCGCCCCTCGATGAGCGTCCCGGAAGGGATCATTTTAATCTTGATGCACAAAGAAGCTCGGCCAATACAAACGACCTGAAAGGTAAAGTTCTGCGTATTCGTCCGCAGGCAGATGGAACTTACACAATTCCCGATGGCAACCTGTTTCCAAAAGGAATGGCAAACACGCGGCCCGAGATTTATGTAATGGGTACAAGAAACCCTTACCGAATTGCAGTGAACCCAAGAACTTCGGCTGTGTATTGGGGTGATATCGGACCCGATGCGGGTGAAGATTCACTGAGAGGTCCGCGCGGGTATGACGAATTTAACCAGGCAAAAAAACCTGGCAATTTCGGATGGCCCTATTTTGTTGGTGAAAACCGTGCATATCCGGATTGGGATTTTAAAACAAACACTGCAGGTGAAAAATTTGATCCTGCAGCGCCGGTCAATAATTCTGTAAACAACACAGGATTGAAGACGTTGCCGCCTGCTCAGCCGGCGATGATTGCATATCCATACAAAGCCTCGGAAAAGTACCCTGAACTGGGAAGTGGCGGACGCTGCGCAATAGCAGGAGATTTCTACGTGTATAATCCTAATTCGTCTTCACCCAACCGTTTTCCTGCACACTATGATGGAACATTATTCGTGGCCGATTGGATGAGAAACTGGGTGTTCAGCCTGCGCTTCGACAGCAATGAAAATTACCTGCGCAATGAAGCATTCATGGCTGCAAACGGAGATTTCAGAAGACCGATCGATATGATGTTTGGTAATGATGGATTATTGTATATGCTTGAGTATGGTTCGGTGTATGGAGCAGACAACGAAGATGCTCGCCTCGTAAAGATTGAATATTTCACGGGCAATCGCGCACCCCTTGCACGGGCTGGAATTGTGGATACCATGCTTGTGGACTCATTCAACCGCACTCGTTATCTTACCAGTGAAAATCGTCCGCCAACAAAAAAAGAAGTTGCAGGCCAGCCGCCGCTTAGTGTATCGTTCAGCAGCCGCGGTAGCAGCGACCTGGATGACAACGACAGCACGCGCGTAGAATGGTTGTTTGATGGCAAAACTGTTGGTGCAACGTCGCGAAATGCAAAACATGTGTTCACTAAAAACGGGATATATAAAACGGTGCTTCGTGTAACAGACAACAGCGGATTGAGTGCGACAGACACGGTAACCATTAAAGTGGGAAACACAGCACCCGTTGTAAAAATCACCAGTGCGTCGAACACATCGTTTTCACCTGACAAAAAAGTTTTCAGATATAAAGTGGATGTAAAAGACAAAGAAGACAAGCCTATTGATCCCTCAAAGGTGAAGGCATTTTATTTCTACAATCCACAACCCTCGAAAAATAGCAATGCTATCGACGCAAATGCTTTTGTGCAGATGGAATATCCCGGAAAGCAGGTGATGGCAAACAGCGACTGTAAGAGCTGCCACTTTGAAAATAAGAAAGCAGTTGGTCCCAGTTATGTTGCTATTGCCAACCGGTATAAAAAGCAGTCGGGTTCGCTGAACATGCTTGCAAAGAAAATCATCGATGGTGGGGGAGGCAATTGGGGAACACAATACGTGATGAGTGCTCACCCGCAACTTTCAACCCGCGAAGCAAGACAGATAGTGGAGTATATCTTCTCGCTTACAGATCAGAAGAAAAAGGAAATTCCGATTCCTGCGTCGGGTGAACTCAATCTGCGATTTAACGACAATGAGCCGCGGGCACAGTATACTATCGTTGCAAAATACACCGACAAAGGTGGAAAAGAAGTTGGTCCTTTAAGCAGCACCGATGTAATAAACATTCGTCGCTCCAGTGTACGCCCGATAGATGTGGATGCACATCCTGGGTTTGGGCGCTTTGGTGATAACCTTACTTCGGGAGGACACAAATCGCACCTGATGTTGAAAGAAGTAGATCTGAAGGGAATCAAAAAAGTTTCCTTTGTATACACTTCAAACTCCACCGGTGTGTTTGAGGTGCGCATGGATTCAAAAGGAGGACCGGTGATTGCATCGGTTCCATTTGGTAAAACATCAGGCAACAACACTCAAACGGTGGATGCAGTTATCTCCGAGGCAATTACCGGTCGCCATGATCTTTATTTTTTCATCTCCAGGAAAGAAAAACCCTATGATGAACATGCGAGCATTAAAGAGATTGTGGTAGGGGAACGATAAATGATGAAGTTTAACCTTTCGCCGTTCACCGTTTTCCAAACAGCTTCTTCACCTTGTCAGAAATAGTTTCAACAAGCGTGCTGTCTACATGTTCGATGTCGTCCATTTTGACGCCGTGTTCGAGTTGTTTCGGATACACGAGCAAGAAACTATTGTTCGTGAAGTATTTGCTCAGGTAGTAATGCATTTTGTTCAGATAGTTGTTGTAAGAAACGTGTCCCTTGCGTGATGAGATGATCACGAAAATGTCATTGCCCTTCAGCTCGCGGGAGAAGATCAGGAAATCGTCCCAGTTTGTGAAGGGAATGAATTCGGCATTGATTGCCTCAACCCTGTTCTTCTGTGCCTGCAATTCAAGCAGGGTAGCAGGACTTGCATAAAAGACCAGCATCATACCTGCTTCCTTGCAGATGGTAACAAGCTTTACAAACCAGTGAGCAAAGCCGGGTTCTAACTCTGCACGCGGAGGAACAGCTACCACCATGCGTCTCAGTGTGTTTACCGGCTGAATGGATTTGTAGATGTATATCGTTTCATATGTGCGGCGGATGATGCGCTCTGTAACAGGACCCAGAAAATCATTTTGTCCTGCATTGTGATGTAGTCCAATCAATACGTCGCTGATGTTCTGTTCACGGATGGTATAAACAATTGCATTGCTGATGTTGGCATCGAAACGCGTAAGGGGAATGATATTGTTTTCTGTAACGGCTACACGTGACATAGCTTTTTCCATCAGCTTTTTTCCGGTTGCGACTGACGTGCCATCGTCGTCTTCATCGCTCACGATGTGCAGCAGGTGTACAGGAATGAGACTTCCTTTTGGTTTCATCATCATTCCGAAATCTACCAGTTCATTTACGGTATCGGTATACGCCAGTGAAATCAGGATCTTGCCTGCTGTGTTTTCTTGTATGGGTTCTTTGTTTTCTTCCTGCAAGGCGAGCTGGCGTGCTGCACGTTCGGTGATAAACGAACTAACTGTACAGGTCACCAATATCATCAGGATCGCTCCGTTCAACACGTCTTCACCAAGCAAACGTATAGGTTCACCCATTGAAGTTTCACCGATAATGAGGTTATAACCTGCAAGTATCACAGCGAGGGTGGCACCCACTCTCGCCGTACTTAAACCAAATATCATCCGTCGTTCATCAGGCAGTAATCGAAACGACTTCTGCGTGAGCCAGGCCGCTATGAATTTTGTGAGTATTGCCATCACAATCATCACTGAGGCAACTTTCAACCCTTCAAGACCCTTAAATATTACCCGGATGTCTACGAGCATACCAACGCCGATGAGAAAGAACGGGATGAAAAACGCGTTGCCCACGAATTCGATCCGGTTCATCAATGCCGATGATGATGGGATAAATCTGTTTAATGTGAGTCCCGATAAGAACGCCCCGATGATGGCTTCGAGACCTGCGAGTTCGGCAAGGAACGAACCGAGAAACACCAGCGCGAGCACGAAGATGTATTGAGAAACATTGTCGTCGAATTTTTTGAAAAACCAACGCGCAATCATTGGAAAAACAAAGAACACGATACATCCGAATACAATGGTGGATATACCGAGTTGCAGCCAGAAGTAAATATCGATTACTCCACGCGTCATTCCGATTACAGCAGCAAGTACGAGAAGCGCGAGGATATCGGTCACAATTGTTCCCCCGATTGCCATAGTCACAGAGCGTACTCGTCCTAGTCCATATTTACTTGCGATCGGGTAGGCGAGGAGCGTGTGTGATGCAAATGTACTGGCCAACAGGATGGATGCGGGGATACTGAACTTGAGTAAGTAGTAAGCAGCCGCAAACCCGAAGATCATGGGAATGATAAACGTGAGAAAACCGAATGCAAAACTTTTTGCACGGTTCTTCTTGAATTCGTCGATGTCAATTTCCAATCCCGCGGTAAACATGATGTACAGCAAACCCACTGTTCCAAACAGTACAATACTGCTGTCGCGTAACAGCAGGTTCAAGCCATAAGGTCCGAGAATTACCCCTGCCAGGATGAGCCCGATAATATGCGGCACTTTAATCCTGTTGAAGAGGATGGGGGAAAAGAGAATGATAAATAGAACAAGCGAAAAGATGATCACCGGGTTTCTCAGGGGCAAAGTGAGATCTTCTATTCGTAACAACACAATATTCAACAATCCGATCATTTCTTGGTGATTTTATCCAGCGTCAACGAATAAAGAATGCGGCATTCATTGTCCATGATGATCTCGCGCTGGCCTTGCATAGAGCGGTCGTTCACCGGGCGAAGTTGAACAAGCATCCTGGTGTCGTACACGAGGGAACTGTCGCGGTGTTCGATCAATTCAATGTCGCCCTGCTTGTACAATCCGCTGTAGGTGCGTACGAGTTTGCCGTGGTCGCTGGCTTTTGCTATCAGGTGATTTCCGGTGTAGGAGAGGTTCCACTGTTCTACACGAACGTCGCCTACGGCGGAGCCTGAGCAATTCGTTTCGATACAGGTCATTTTCACCGTCCAGTCGCCTTCAAGAGCCGGGTTGACCGGCGCGCTGACGAGGGCAGAGTCGTTAACTGTTACTGCTGAGTCGGC
>JAFAGE010000110.1 GCA_023423015.1 Bacteroidota bacterium | reverse complement strand
AGTGAAAGGTGAGCAGTGAAAGAGAAGTGAAAAGTGAAAGGTGAGCGGTGAAAGAGAGAGCAACCCGAAACGTTCGAGTATCAAAGAACAATTGGATGTTTCACGTGGAACGCCAAGCTAAATGGCTGGGTAGGCCCCAAATTACAGGTGAGATGAAAAATCGGTTGCTCTTTAAAAACCAAAGCGTAGGATTTGGGAGAATAAGGCTTATGTTCCACGTGGAACACCGCGAAGCCACCACATCAACATCTCCTGCATCCGCCGTTTGCCAGATTCCTCATTTCCCCTCTTTCCCCCACTTAGCGAGCCACAGGTCTTCCATTTTTCTCATCTGCGCCTCGTCTGCCTTTGTTTTGTCTTTATAACCCATGAGGTGTAATATTCCATGAAACATCACCCTGAGAAGCTCATTCTTGAAAGTGGTTTTATAATGCTCGGCATTTTCTCTTACCCGGTCTATACTAATGTAGATTTCGCTGTCAATACTTTTCGATTCTCCGGAATTGTCGAAAGTTATAATATCGGTGTATGTAGAATGATTAAGATGCCGCTTATTAATTTCAAGAAGATAGTCGTCTGTGCAGAAGATGTAGTCGACCGATAGAACGCGAAAGCCTTTTGCCTTTAGTTGCCGGGCTATGAAGTTGCGGATCTGAGTGCGGGAGCGAAGATTGAATTCGGGATGAGCATGATGGAAACGAATCTTTGGTGCAACTTTAATCATCGATAAAACTCAGGCTATGATTAAATACAAAACTACATTTGCCACGAATACGAAATCATGAAAAGGTTATCGGAAATCAGGCAGGGAACAACTGTGACAATCGTTTCGTTCGACAACAGCGACTTGCTACTGAAGTTGATGGAAATGGGCTGTTTACCTGGGGAGAAGGTCAGAGTAGATCAGATCGCACCACTGGGAGATCCCATATCAATTACCGTGGCTGGTTACAGTTTGAGCCTGCGGCTGAACGAAGCGCACGCAATAATTGTTGAATAGGCAATAAATCATTGATTTTCAAATAGATGCAGGTTGGATTATATTTTGGATCCTTCAATCCAGTACATGTAGGTCATTTGATCATCGCCAATTACGTGGTGCAGAATACGTCAGTCGACCAGGTCTGGTTTGTCATCTCCCCTCAAAATCCGTTCAAAAAGTCATCAACGCTCCTCAATGAATATCATCGCCTGTACCTGGTACAGGTTTCCATTGAAGACGAGCCTACTTTAAAGGCGTCGGACATAGAATTCAGATTACCGCGACCGTCGTATACAATCGATACACTTACTTACCTGAGTGAAAAGTTTCCAAACCATAGTTTTTCGGTAATTATGGGCAGCGATAGTTATCAGAATCTGGAAGCGTGGAAAAATTACCAGTTGCTCATTCAACATTATCCAATCATCGTTTATGAACGACCAGGCTTTCCACCGCAGAAAAAATATTCAGAGGGACGTATCGAGATTCTGAAAGCGCCACTACTTGAAATAACGAGCACGTATATACGTAAAACTGTTCGGGAAGGTAAATCGATACGTTACCTTGTGACGGATAAAGTAAGAGAAGAAATAGAACGTAACGGGTATTACCGCAATTCTATTTAGGCGTTCGTATAATCTAATGTAAATTCTGTTCTGTTATCGCATGATTCTCCTGCGCCATATTCCTTTTTTGAAAGCAGTATTTCTCCATAGTGTTACTGCTTTCGGCGGTCCACAGGGACACTATGGAATGATGATAAAAACGTTTGTAAATGGCAGGCACGATGTAACTGAACAGGAGCTGATGGAATACAATGCATTTTGCCAACTTTTACCCGGTGCATCGTCGACGCAGGTGTTAACACTGATCGGATTCAAACGCGGTGGCGTACCTCTCGCAATTCTAACATTGGTGATCTGGATTCTTCCCGCTTGTGTGCTTATGGCGGCATTCTCCTTTTTTATCAAATACCTCGACACGAAGCACGGGGGAGATTATATCTTCAAATTCATTCAGCCCATGGCTGTAGGCTTCCTTGCTTATGCCTCTGCAAAGTCTTTTCCATATGCAGTAAACAACCAGATTACCCGGTATATTTTTGGAGCTGGTACAATTCTTACACTTGCCTTTTTCAAAAGTCCCTGGATTTTCCCTGCGTTGATTGTGGCAGGAGGATTCGTTACAAACCTGAGCAGTAAACGTATTCCGCAAAAAGGTGAGCCACCGAAGAAGATAAAGTGGGGTAACATCTGGCTATTTGCTTTTGTTTTTTTCGCAGCAGGATTGATCAGTGAAGTCTCGCGTAAAAACGATTGGCCAAATAGAAATGTGTTCAACCTTTTCGAAAACATGTATCGTTTCGGATCTCTGGTGTTTGGCGGCGGACAGGTATTAATCCCGATGATGTACGAGCAATTTGTTGAACGTCCAAAGTCGCCCCGCGTGCAGCGAAAAAACCAGGATAAGACACAAAACGTAGTAACAATAGACCGCGATGAATTTTACATTGGAGCCGGCATCGTCAGGGCTATTCCAGGTCCCGTGTTTTCGATCGCAACTTATACCGGGGGAATTGCCCTGAAAGAGCGGGGATTAAACTGGCAGATACTTGGGTGCCTGATAGGCACTGTGGCAATCTTCCTTCCGAGCGCGCTGCTGGTACTATTCTTTTTTCCAATTTGGCATAACCTGCGACGGTATGCTGTGGTTTATCGCGCTATGGAGGGGATCAATGCGGCTGTAGTCGGAATTATGGTAGCTTCTACCATTTACATGATGAAAGACATATCCCTAACGGATCTGGAAACGATCAGCGTTCTGAATATCGCAGTGATCCTCTGTACCTGGGCAGTCCTGGCTCTTACCCGGTTACCTTCTCCTGTAATAGTGCTGATCTGCCTGGCTCTGGGAGGCATCTATCACATGGCATAATTTTTTATTTATTTAATAAAAAGCTGCACCATGGGATCATTGAGAAAACCAGGTAAATCGCAGGACAGGCGGATTCATCTTGAGCAGCCACACGAAGCCGTGTACTGGTCTAAAAAATTTGAAGTTTCCTCTATTCAGTTGTATAAAGCCGTGATGACGTTAGGTACTAACAAGGTAGACAAAGTAGCGTCTTACCTGATGTCTAATCAATAAGCCGGATCGGCTTTCTCACCTTCATTGCCGCCGATCTTGCGGCTTTTTTCCTCTACGTCTTCCACATCATCACCAGGCAGAGGGCTTTGTTTTGGTGAAGCCTCTGTCTGCGCCGCTTCTTTGGCATCCAACACAACCCTGGCTCTATCCTGCCATTCATGTGTGTGGCCTTCGTTCAAATTTTTTCCTTCATCAGCCATATTGATAGTTTTAAAGTTTAACGGCCTTTCCGATTAAGATCGTTTTTCCTTTCGTCGGTATTGATGTAATCCTCTCTCTTTTCCTCTCCGGATTGGTCGGTGAGGTAAGATGATTCATCCTCATTTTCAGCGGCATTCATTTTCGGAGTTTCTGAAATTCCGGAGGGGATGTCTTCAATGTTTCCTGAATCACGTATATACTTTTCTTTCCCGGCATTTTCGTCGTGGGTGCCGTGGTGTTTCGACGGTTCATTTTGTTGAGGAAACGCCTGATCGTTGGGAATGTGTTCCATGATATGAGTTTTGAGATTAAAGAAGGAAGGAAGCCGCAAGCTTGCGGCTTCCTCGGGGAAATGTTATTTAAGTGCGTCGTTGATGGCTTTTGCCGAATCAAGGTGTGCCTTTAAAACAGGAAGTGTTTTTGTGGCGAATGCCTTAAGATCCGGATCAGTTGCATCCTTACTCATCTTTTCAAATTTGTCTACATCATCTTGATGGTCATCCACCATCATCTTCATGTAGTCACGGTCAAACTCTTTACCAGATTTTTCCGACAACTTTTTAATGTGATCCATGTGGTCTTCACCTGGCGCAGGCGGCAATGTAATGTTCTTCATTCCCGCAAGGCTCTTGAGTTCGTCATTAGCCTTTGTGTGATCACGAACCATCATCGCTCCAAAATCTTTTACCCTCTGGCTTGATGCTTTTTGTTGAGCGAGCTCGCCAAGTTGAACTTCCATCATTCCACCGCTGGCTGCTTCAACCGAAAATTTTGAATCCTGTTCGGAGACAGGACCAGCTGGCTGTCCGGCACCGGTATTATCTGCCGAATCCTGCTTGATTTCATTCGATTCGTTTGCACTTTCGATGGCATCGCCTGAGCTGCTGTCGTTACACGCCTGAAATGCTACAAAGCCGGCACAAAGAGCGGCTATCAAACTTATTTTTTTCATAATGAACCTTTTAGATGACCAATAGTTTATTGATTTGTATCGTTACAAAACATATGCCCACGTACCACAGCGACACACATCCCACCAAGAAGAACCTCATTTTGGTGCTTGTGCAGTAACTTGCATGCATGAATCCAGAAACAATGGCATTAGGAGTGGGAGAGGTGATTCGCCTGCGGCGGACAGTGAAGCCGGAAAAGATGAATGGTAAGTTGATTCCCGAAAACAAGATTATCGAACTTCTAACAGCCGCCGATGCGGCTCCTACCCACGCACGAACAGAACCCTGGCGCTTTATAGTTATCGATCCCTCGCGCGTAAAGGAATTTGCCACGTTTCACGCAGACCTGTTCAAAGAAAATACTGACCCGGCGGGTTTCACCGAACTTAAGTACAACAACATACGCAGGCTTGGAGAGAACGTGTCGCACATTATTATTGCCTGGATGAAGCGGGTGCCTACTCACAAGATTCCGGAAATCGAAGAGGTAGCCGCAACTGCCGCTGCCATACAAAACCTGCTGCTGGCCGCAACCGCCAATGGTATTGTATCATTCTGGAGCACCGGAGGGTTAACTCACCACGATGCATTCAAAAGAGCACTCAACCTTAGCGATGAAGACCGGGTAATGGGGATACTTTACCTCGGTTACAGTGATGAGCCATTTAGAGAAGGAACAAGAATGATCCCCTTAGCTGAAAAAGTGGAATGGAGAAAGTAATCAACAAAGTCGGAGACCTTGAGCAACTGGCAACAGAACTCGAAGGAGAATTCTTTTCGGATCATACCATGCGCGTCTTGTACGCCACCGATGCTTCGGCCTACCGTGAGCTTCCCCTGGCAGTGGCATTCCCGAAATCAAAAGAAGACATTCAGAAGCTAATCCGTTTTGCCAATAAAAATGGAGTAGGGTTAATACCCCGAACGGCCGGCACTTCACTGGCCGGACAGGTAGTTGGTGATGGTATCGTGGTTGATGTATCAAAATACTTTACCTCCATACTGGAATTGAATAAAGAAGAAAGATGGGTTCGAGTGCAACCCGGAGTTATCCGCGACGAACTCAACGTTTTCCTTAAACCCTACGGGTTCTTTTTCGGCCCCGAAACATCCACTGCAAACCGGGCAATGATCGGGGGCATGGTTGGAAACAATTCCTGTGGATCAAATTCGGTAGTGTACAGGAGCACACGAGAACATCTTCTCGAAGTAAAAGCTCTACTTAGTGATGGGAGCGAAGCCGAATTCCGCGCGTTGGATATAGACGAGTTCCATGCAAAGTGCGAAGGAACAAACCTGGAGGCCGACATTTACCGAACACTACGCAGTTTGCTCAGTGATTACAATAATCAGGTTGAAATCAGGAAAGAGTTTCCCAAGAAAACAATTGAACGCAGAAACACAGGATATGCGGTTGACGTGTTGCTGGACACAGCTCCATTTACCGCCGGAGGCGAGGATTTCAATTTCTGTAAATTAATCGCAGGCTCGGAAGGCACACTCGCTTTCATTACTGAAATCAAATTGAATGTAGTTGAATTGCCGCCGGCAGAAGCAGGCTTGTTGTGCATCCATTTTAACTCAATAGATGAAGCTCTTCGTGCAAATCTGATTGCTTTGAAATATAAGCCGAGTGCGAGCGAGCTGATAGATCATTACATACTGGAATGTACGAAGGATAATATCGAACAGTCGAAGAACAGATTTTTCGTTAACGGTGATCCTGCGGCGATACTCGTAGTGGAATATGCGAGGAACGATCGTGCGGAAATAATAGCGATAGCTGAAGTCGTTGAAAAAGAAATGCGGCAACAGAATCTGGGATATCACTTCCCTTTGCTTTTCGGAAATGATACAAAGAAGATCTGGACACTGCGTAAAGCAGGCTTAGGCTTGCTGAGTAATTTACCAGGAGATGACAAGGCCGTACCTGTTATTGAAGATACTGCTGTAGATGTGCACGATTTACCTGAGTACATTCGTGAGTTTAATGAAATACTGAAGAAGTACAATTTGTATTCGGTGCACTATGCACATGCCGGCTCCGGCGAATTGCATTTAAGGCCAATAATCAATCTGAAGACTGAAGAAGGCAATCACCTGTTTCGCAAAATCGCGGAAGAAATTGCGACACTCGTAAAGAAATATAATGGTTCTTTAAGTGGTGAGCACGGCGATGGAAGATTGCGCGGTGAATTTATCAGGCAAATGGTTGGCGACAAAAATTACGAGTTGCTCCGTAAATTGAAACGTACCTGGGATCCCAAAAACATATTTAATCCCGGGAAAATTGTTGATACGCCGTCGATGAATTCGATGTTGCGTTATACACCTGGCCAAAAAACGCCACAGTTCAACACCATATTCAGGTTCCATCAGCAAGACATCCTTCAGCACGCGGAACAATGTAATGGATCAGGAGATTGCCGCAAAACCCATGTATCCGGCGGAACGATGTGCCCCTCGTTCATGGCTACACGCAATGAAAAAGATACCACTCGTGCACGCGCAAATATTCTTCGCGAGTTTTTAACGCGTTCGGATAAAATGAACCGTTTTGATCACGAAGAGATCAAAGACGTGATGGATTTATGTCTTAGCTGTAAAGCTTGCAAATCCGAATGCCCATCGAACGTTGACATGGCAAAGTTGAAAGCCGAGTTTCTGCAACACTATTACGACAGCAATGGGGTTCCGTTACGGTCGCGTCT
>JAFAGE010000060.1 GCA_023423015.1 Bacteroidota bacterium | reverse complement strand
GCAGTATACTGTTTGTTCTGCGGCAGCTTCCTGACAAGAAGATACAGCAGCATGGCAATCACCGCGAGGAGAAGGGTTATCAAAAGGTACTCTGTGTTCATATTGTCATTTAGATCGGCGAGATTGCCGCGCCGTTTGGAACCGAACCGGGCTGAGGCTGTCGCCTACGAAGTTACTATCTAAAAAGCTGACTTCAGCTGACGTACCACGCCCTCCAGGTCAGATTCTTCGAGGTTTGAGCCCGATGGAAGGCAAAGTCCTCGTGTGAAAAGATCTTCGCTCACCCCGTTAACGTACGCCGGGGCGCCGTTAAATACACGTTGCAGGTGCATGGGTTTCCACAAAGGCCTGCTTTCTATATTCACTAACGCCAATTGCTCCCGAATCTTCTCTCTTGTTTCGTAATTTTTTAGAAGAATGGTAG
Organism: Bacteroidota bacterium; assembly: GCA_023423015.1. Classification (GTDB taxonomy): domain Bacteria; phylum Bacteroidota; class Bacteroidia; order Chitinophagales; family Chitinophagaceae; genus Flavitalea. The sequence continues at coordinate 8,724 of JAFAGE010000060.1, read as the reverse complement.
TTAACCACCTGTTGGAAAAATAGTCGGGACCGGGTTCATGCAGGAATTCTATATCATGTAACCCGTTTAATGCCTGTAAGTAGTAGTTGAAAACCTTCCGGCGCTGCTGAACGCGCTCCTTCAGAACCGTCATTTGACCACGTCCGATGCCTGCACAGATGTTACTTAGCCGGTAATTATATCCAATAACGCTGTGTTCGTAGTGTACGGCGCTGTCGCGTGCCTGGGTAGAAAGAAACCTTGCCCGGCTGGCATAATCCGGATTTTTACTTACCAGGGCGCCACCGCCCGAAGTGGTAATGATCTTATTGCCATTAAATGAGAGGACCGATATATCACCAAATGTGCCGGTATTTCGGCCCTGATAAGTTGACCCGAGGGACTCTGCAGCGTCTTCAATAAGGGCTATCTCGTGTTTTTGCGTAATCTCAAGTATTTCTTTAAGGTTCGCCGGCATGCCATACAGGTGCACAAGTATCAGCGCCTTAGGTAACTTTCCTTTTTTCTTTCTTTCCAATATGGCTTTTTCCAGCAACGCGGGAGAAATATTCCAGGTTTCGCGCTCGCTGTCGACGAATACAGGCGTCGCACCAGCATATGTAATAGGGTTTGCAGAAGCCGCAAAGGTCATAGATTGGCAAAGCACCTCATCGCCCTGCTTCACATTGAGTAACAGCAGCGCGAGATGCAACGCAGCTGTTCCAGATTGCAGGGCAGCAACGTGCACATTTTCGCCGAGAAAGATTTCGAGATCCTTTTCGAATCCATCAAGGTTGGGACCAAGTGGTGAAATCCAATTGGTGTCGAAGGCTTCATCCACAAATTTCCTTTCCATAGTACCCATATGGGGACTCGAAAGCCAGATGCGTTTATTCATTTATCATCGTTTCTGAACTTAATAGGTTTTGCCGGCACACCAACAGCTGTGCAGTTCGCTGGAAGCGGCCGGTTAACAACGGCTCCGGCCCCCACAATCGTATTATCGCCAACCGAGAGATTATTGATTATTGTGCAGTTTGTGCCCAGGTACACTCCGTGACCTATGTTCACACTGCCTGAAATATTAGTACCCGGCATAACAGAAACATAGTCGCCGAGCACACAGTCGTGACCAACGGTGCAGGTGAGATTGAGAATTACGAACCTGCCGATGATTATGTTGACAGTAATAACGTTGTAAGCTGTGATGATGCAACCTTCGCCAATCTTTACATAGTCGCGGTTTCCTATGAGTACCGTTGGGTGAATCAGTGTAGGAAACCAGATTGCGGGATTGCCAATGCGTTCGTGAATACTTTTTTTGAAGCGTGGATTTCCCACGGCAATTACAATTGCCAGCTCATCAGCATAATTGTTAACATCATCCATGTTGCCCAGGAATGAATATCCATTGATCAGTTCTGAAGCTGGTGAGGTGTCATCAAAAAAACCAATGAGTTCCCATGAGGGTGATGCCGCGTTAATCTGCTCGATCAACATGGCAACTTCCCGTCCAAATGCACCACTTCCGAAGATGGCTATTCTTTTCATTTTTTCTTCAAGCTATTTTGAATAACCTGCAAATATTTTGCTGCAGTTAGTTCGAGAGAATACTCGCGCTCTGCCAGTTGCTTCGCTTTTACTCCCTGTGTATTCAGTAACGCGCTGTTCTGCAAATACACGCAGAATTCATTGGCGGCTTCCAGCAGTTTGTTCTTTTCATGAGGCAGCACAAAACCAATATCATTCTTCCTGATCACACCAGCCTGCCAGCCATCGTAATTTATAACTATCGGTTTTCCCGCCGCAAGTGAATCAAAAAACTTGTTTGCAGAATTATACCACAACTCTTTCACAGGAATCACGAACGACGAAGTAACACTACATTCGCTATACAATTGTGGAATTCTGTCTTTCGCAACAGGGGGCAGAAAAAAAACTGTTTCGCCAGTCAATTTGGCCTCATTGCACAACTTTACTAAAGTTGCTTTCCTGCTGCCCCATCCTGTAAAGATGAATTTTATTTCAGGATCGCGAAGCGACACTTCGCGGAAAAAATCTACGAGATTGTCCACACCATTTACTACGCCAAATGTTCCCGCGTACAATACAGATCTTACAGGAACAAATCCAAGCGCCATTTTCAGAATTGATTCACGCGGATCTACCCTGCTGAACCGGGATATATTAGCGATGTTGGGAATCACTGATATTTTTTCGGCAGGTGTATTTGTGCGTTTTAGAATCGAATCTTTCATGTCCACAGATAATGCAACAATGTGTTCTGCCCGCATGTACACATATTTTTCGAAGGCTTCCACAATACGCACAAGCAACTTGTTTTTGATGGCGCCCAGCGCTACAGGTGCCTCGGGCCAAACATCGCGGGTTTCGAAAATAAACCGCGTACCCTGGAACAAACGTTTAACGAGTGCCGGAACCGCCACCGTAATTGGGGTTGAAGTGGCAATTACCAGGTTGGCATTGATCTTAAGCACGCGAAAAGTGGTGTGCATCATAAAGGCAAAGAAGATCACTATCCGGCGATAAAAAGATAGCTGATTGCTGTATTGCGACCTGAGCACGTGCACCTCTATCCCATCCCGATTTATGACGGTCCAGCCCTTCCTGAATTCACCTTCGAGAAAACTGCTGGATGTAATCACCACAACTTTGTAACCTGCCTGTACAAACGAAGTTGCAAGGTCGTACGACCGGGTAGCGCCTGGTGTATCGGGAAATACAAAATACTGATGGATGTACAACAGCTTCATAATTCTTTCACAAGGCGGGCGGGTACGCCTGCATAAAGGCAACGTTTGTGTTGAAATGTTTTGTCGAGCACCGAACCGGCTCCGAGAATAGAGCCCTCCGGCAATGTAGTTCCTGCGAGTATCGAGCAATTTCCTCCTACCCAGCATCCACTTTCCAGTACAACAGGCGCTGCTTCCGATCCTGCAAAGCGGTATGATCGTCCGCTGTAGATATGATTTCCACCTGAGATCACACAGTTCGGACCAATGATCACTTCATCACCAATCGTTACGTCTGTTCCGATTATTACGGTGTTTTGAGCGATGTATACATCTCTTCCAACCGTGAAGCCTGCAAGAGAATTAATGATTGCTGAAGATGTTACCTGGAAATTTCCACCTGCTCTTTTCATCATCAGCGAATAAAGAAAGCCGCGGAACCGCATTAACAAGGGAACGTCGGGTAGAAAAAAGGTAACCGTCCGCACGAACCAGGAATATATTATCGTCAGTTTAGTCTTCAATAAATATCTTTCGAATAAAAGTTTGTAATGTATGTTGTTTCACGAGATCAAAAGCATTACGGCCAAGCATTTTTGCCTTTGCAGTATCCTGAAGCAGGTCCATGATTTTTTGTGCGATCTCGTCGGAATCATTCACCGCTGCAAAAAGCAGATGATAGCCATGCCTGAACATGCCAGGTAAGGAACCAACCGGTGTGGCAACAACCGGCGTTCCATTCGCCATAGCTTCCATAACCACGCGTGGCGATCCTTCAGAAATGCTGGTAAACACAAAAATATCATGTGAACGCAATAGTTGATTAAACTCCCCGCGGTCTTCCAGGTGACCGGCAAACCGGCACTGGTTCGACAAACCCATTTCTGCTACGCGCTGTTTCAGATGGTTTAACTGCTCTCCCTCCCCCGCAATGGTAAGCGTTGCAAGTGGAAGCTTTTTGTGCACCTTATTGAAAGCATCAAGCAATGAATCGAGACCTTTTGCCTTCCTCAGATATCCTGCATGCAGGAGCTTCGGCGCATTGGAATCGATTTCTTTATTCTGATCGAAATAAAAGTCACTTTCCGTAAGAGTAGATGAAATCAGCGCCCGGGCCCGGATTCCGGCACCTGACAATTTTTTCTGCAGATGTTCTCCGTTCGCGAAAACTCTTGTTGTGTCGCGGCAAGCCCGTAAGTACATTCTGTGTTCCGGCAAAAACAAACCGGTTTTCAGATATCTTTTTATCAATGGAATATCTGTGTTCGTTTTTATGGTATGTACCGGATCGCCCACGAAATGAAAAATGCGCTGAGCGGGTTTGAAATAATACATACTGAGCCAGCCAAAAGGTGTAGGATACCTTACATAAACGTGTGTGCAGAAAGTTGAACAGCATTTGTAAGCACCACGGAACGTAAAAATATGTTTCATTGCGCCACTATAACTGTTGAACCAGGGAAGTTCTTCAACATCAGCGTTAGCGCAGGCATCACTTAGACGTTTCATTCCCGACGGTATCTGAACATGATCTTTTACCGGACTCAACAGCGTGAGCTTATCAAAATACTTCGCAATCTCCCGGATATATATCCAGTGCGTGTAAGCTATGTAGTATGTACCGTTACACTTATGCAGTGCCCATGCATGGATCAACAATTGCTTCATGCCGGTACGTTGAGATTTTTATTGGTATATGGATTGCTGTCGTCAAGCACCCTTGCACCGATGATAAGACAAAACTCGGTGAGTATGCTATCGTAAGCATTAATAAAAATGAAGTAAATAAAAATAAAGAGCGATGTATTAAATGCAATATGAAATAAAGTGTTGGAGGAATTTGCCTTTTGCCGGCGGAAGAAGTTGCTGGTGATAAGAAGGAAAACGATTATTACAGCTATTGCCATAAAAAAACCATTCTCGGCCGCAAACTGAAGGTACTGATTGTGCGTAAGCAGTTCATAACGATACTCAAAGTTGTGAGTGCCGATACCAACAATCGGATTGTCGATAAATAACCTCCATCCTTTTTCAAGCAGGCTCCTGCGTGCCTCGTCCGAGCCGGTGAGTCGTCCGGTACCGAGGCTGGTCAGCTGCTCGAAGTAAGCCTTCTCGTCGAAGAAATTAAAGGCGGTAAATACGTACATGAGAAAAACAACAAACAGGCCTATGGCTACGCTCATCTTGAAAAGCCGGTATAACCGTTCACCTGACCGGCGGTAAAGAAACAACACATAAACCAGCAGGGAAGAAATCAACAAAACAAAAAAAGCTCCGCGCGATTGAGTGTATATCAGGGAAGATATGCTGATGAAAATGCAGGGAAGAAAATATAGGTACCGATAACGAATCGAAGTTGAAACCAGCATCCAGAACGAAACGATAAATACGATCGCACTGAACATAGCCAGGCCGTTTTTCCCCTTTTCCGTGCGAATAAAGAGATCAGCAGACAGAAAGCCCGACTTCAACACCAGCAAAGAATTAAAGAAAAAGTAAAGTAACAGCAACGATGCCAGTATGGCAAATACCCGGGTGTCGGACATTAACCTTTGATACCGGTAAAACAAACTGAATAATATGAGAGAAACGATTAAACCAAGGTATTTTATAAGGTCTGAGACACTTTGCTGGAAATCGGCAGACCGGAGAAGATCCACCAGTTGAAGAAAAAAATAACACGCGAAAACTGCGAACAACATACGGGCATGAGTGCCTAGCTGGTTCCTGTAACGGGTATTGAGTGCGCCAATCATTATGAACAACACGGCAATGGAAAACAGGGGAATACCACCCGGACGCAGGTATTTTATACCCAGCAAAACAAAAGCTGCCACCCCCGCAATTCTGAGAATTCCCATATCTACTGAATGACCGGTTTGAGTTTTTTAGAATCCGCGTAGTACCATGCCCCTATGATAAAGCCGGTGATTACATATGCGCCAACGGATGCATATGCTGCGCCCATCACCTCGTATTTGGGAACGAGCAACCGGATCAGCAATACGTTTGAAAAAATGCCTGCGATAAGCGGCACGTAAATCCTGCTCCATTGCCTCGCTGCAGCAAAGAATCGGCTGAGAAATTTATAGAATATAACGCCGAAAGTGGCAATGAGTAATATTATAATAAGTTCAAATAGATTGTTGAATGAAGATCCGTACACTGCTGTAACGAGGTATTCGCCAACAAAAGCAAACGTCAGCAACGAAATGCCTAACAACCCGGACACGATCAGGAACACTTTATTAAGTGTTTTCATCACCGGAGCTTCCGTCGAAGGTTGTATAAATTCCGGGAATAATACAAGCCCCATAGAATCTATAGCCAGCCAGATAAATTTCATTGCAGTGGAAGCCAGCAGGTATTCTGCAAGCATGGCATCGTCGAGATAAAAATCGAGCAAGATGATATCGCCCGAATACAGAAGAATCCCGAGGAGATTTGTCACGAAAATTCTTCCGCCATAATTAAAGAACGATTTTAGCTTTTCCCTTTTGTCGGCAAATGCTATTGTGCGAAACATGCTTCTTTTCGTGAGCAGCACATTAATCACAAAAAGGTATGCACATTGAATCAGCAGCATGTTGTAAATACTTAATCCGGCGTTCGACAAGTATATCAATCCGATCGCTATAATATTTACTGTTGCATAGAGGAGGTTCTGAAGATTAACCCTTTTGAAGTCGGATGCCGCCTGCGCACGTGCGTTGTGTAAAAAGAAAGTGTTGTTAAAAAATGAAAACAGACCGATCAACGCTGCGTGAACCGGTTCCACACCTGCTGCAAATAGCACGACGAAAATGAAAATCGACAAAACGCAAAAGGCTATCATTGATGCACCGTAAACAAGTGAAGGATCAGCAGCTTTTTTGCGGAGATGATAAACTGCAGAGATGTTTAGCCCGATACCCGACGCAACTGTGGCGATATTTATGTAATTGATCAGCTTCGACCAGGTAGCGAGGTCACCAACAACATAGTGGCGACTTATGACAACCTGCGTGGCAAGAACCAGCAGCGCCGCAATCACCTTTGTGGCAAAATTGAACATCGATGCAGTAAGAAGCCTGTTGATCATCGCACCACAATTTGACTGCCATGTTGAATATTCTCTTTTACTACTATCGCAGGATTTCCGGCCACAATCGCGTAAGGAGGTACGTCTTTTGTAACTACTGCGGCCGCCGCAATTACTGAACCCTCTCCCACAGTAACACCCTTATTTATTCTCGCCTGTTCACCTATCCATACGTTGTTGCCGATCACCACCGGTCTGGCATCTGCATATTTCCACGACCATAATTCTGATCCATACCCGCTACTGATCATCTTTAGCCTCTTTTCCGGGCTAACAGGATGATTGTTGTTGTCCATGATCGTTACATGATTGCTGATGATCACGTTGTCTCCTATCTCAACACGCTCAACCGCACCAATGCGTGTGTTGTAGCGGATACTGGTATTTGAACCGATAGAGATTGAACCGGTGCCAACCGTATATAAACGACAATCGGCGAATACATTGTCACCTATTCTAATGCTGTTATCGCGCCCGCTGACATGAAAGTGCCTGCCAAAAAAATATTGCCTTCCGCAAATTATTTTGCGGGAGAAACGCTGCTTCTGCATTACAGAAATTAGTTTTCTCACCAGGTTCATCAGGCCCCAAGTTTATAATACTTTCCGAAGTTTTTTTTCCGATCCGCCATAATAGGCATTATCGTATCCGTATGTATAACCAAAGCCTTTCTGCACTTTCACATCATTTACAACAATGCTCAGCTTCGGTAATTTATTGTTGCTTCCGAGTTCGTCGATCAGGGAGATCTGGTGTTTGAATGTATAATTCTGACGAACAAGGAATAAAGTCATATCTGTAAGATCGCCAAGTACCTGTGCATCCGTTACAAGACCAACTGGTGCCGAATCAATGATTATATATTCGAAACGTTTCTTCAACTCTGCCATAAGAGTGTGCACGCGCGGCAGCATAAGAATTTCAGAAGGATTTGGTGGTAATGGCCCGGATGGTATAAGCCACAGTTTACCGGTTTCGGTAACGGGAATCAATACATCTTCGATATCGGCTTTACCTATAGCATAAGTGGTAAATCCTTCGTTGTACCGGATGTTGAGATTTTGCGCTATGCGAGGTTTTCTCAGGTCGAGTTCCATCAATACAACACGCTTGCCCGATAATACAAGCGCATTCGCAAGATTAATGGCAACAAACGATTTTCCCTCGCCACTCATGCTGCTGGTGATCAGGACGGTTTTACAACCTTCCTGGGGTATCAAATACTGCAGGTTAGTTCTCAATGCACGAAACTGTTCGGAAACAAGACTACGGTTGCCTTCGCGAACTACAAACGGATTGTCGTCGCTGTTGTGACCAATTTCAGCTATGATTGCACTCCTGGTGTGCTCAGAAATATCTGTTTTGTTAATGATGCGCGTATTTGTAATATCCCTCAGGTAAATAAGCGCCACCGGAATACAAATTCCTGCAACAAAGGCAATAAGGTAAATAAGTTGCGTTCTGGGTTTAAATGGAACGTTTGCACTTTTCGCAGCATCGATGATGCGCGTATTCGCAAGGTTCGCGGATTTCGAGACGGCAGTTTCTTCGCGTTTCTTCAGCAAATAGAGGTAGAGTTCCTGCTTGATCGCCTGTTGACGTGAATATTCAAGGTAGAGGCGTTCCTGCCTTGGCACTTCCCTTTTCTGCTTTTCAAGTGTTCCGATCTTTGCACTCAACTGGTTGCGATTGATTTCCATGGCCCTTCTTATTACTTCAAGATTTGCCAGGATGTCTTTCTTTAAAAGTGGTATTTGCTCATTCAATCTCGCAAGTACAGGGTTGTTTTCAGCGGTGGTACGCTGCAACCTGTCGCGTTCAAGCTGAGCATTGTTATATGCGAGCACAAGATTTGATAAAGTTTGATCCTGGATGGTAAGTGTTGCCGGAACCAGTCGTGTGGTATTGTCG
>JAFAGE010000436.1 GCA_023423015.1 Bacteroidota bacterium | reverse complement strand
CAATGTTGCGTGTTGCCATCCTCTTACCTCCCGCCATTAAAGTACTGCTGACAGCGCCGACTCCGGGGAACTCAAACGCAAACAGCAGCAGATCAATCAGGTGCACACCGAGGTCCAGCACACAACCGCCTCCAGCCTGTTCCAGGTCGTAGAACCAGGGTTTACCCGGGCCATACGCATTGTGGAACTTCAATTCGGCTGCAAATACTTCACCAATTGTGCCGGAGCTGATCAATTCATGAACTTTCTGAAACGCCTGAGTATACCTGTATGAAAAGTCGGCGCCCAGCAATAAATCCGCATTTCGCGCGGCTTCAACAACCGCTCGTACTTCGTTCGCGTTTCTTCCCAAAGGTTTCTGGCAGAAAACTGCTTTTCCATGCTGCAAAGCATGCACGGCCTGCTCCATATGCATTGCACTCGGAGTTGCGATTACGACAGCGTCGGCATCCGGGTCGCTAATAATTTCTGCAAATGAATTATAGCGACGGTTAATTGCTACCGATCCTGCCGCTGCTTCGATACATTCCTTCGACGGATCTGCTATTCCAGCAACATCTGCAAGACCTGTATTTACAACCGCTTCCATCCGGTTGCGGCCGATCCATCCCACTCCGGCAAATGCAATACGGGGTTTTATTGTAGTAGCAGTGTTCATACTATATCTGGATCAAAGCTTTCATAAATCCGTCAGGTCTTTCGGATGTGAGCCTGAAACCTTCATTTATTTTATCAAGAGGTAATTCGTCTGTATATAAGTTCTGCGGGTTTAATCTTCCTGATAATACCGCATCAATTGCTTTTTCCATACCCGACAAATAGCGGCGTGGATCGCGCTCATGTGCGTTGATCACATCTATACCTTTCCAGTTCCATTTCTGCACATTAACCTGGCGTAATCCATCCTGGTGATAACCCGCAATAATCAGGCGGCCTCCTTCTGCAACGATCTCGCCTGCGAGGTCCAATCCTTCCTGTTTACCTGTAGCCTCTATCACACGTGCACAAAATCCACCGGAAGTGATTTCTCCTACACGGTTTGCTGCTTCCCACGTATTCGTCCACTCAACACATTCATCCGCTCCGAACGATTTCGCAACATCCAGCGAATACCTTCTCTTTGATACAGCGATAACTTTTGCGCCCTGCGATTTACAGAGCTGACAAAGTAAGGCTCCGAGGAATCCGCTTCCAAGTATGGCTACGGTATCTCCTGATCTCACATCGCTGCGTTCAAAAATGTTCATAGCACATCCCAGCGGTTCTCCGGGAAAAGCCTGGTTTAGTTGCGGAGGTAACTTTACTACGCTGCCGATGTCGGCCTTATCTGTTTCAGCATATGCGTGATACGAGAGAAAAGCAACGCGATCGCCTGGTTTTATCGATGAAATATCTTCGCCTGTTTCTAATACGGTGCCCCATCCTTCATGGCCGGGAGATCCTGGTTCCGCAGGATAGTTAAACCATTCACGACCTTCCCAAAGTGGAATGCTCGACGAACATATGCCGCAGCCTTCAACACGTATTTTAATTTCGTTTGGGTTTATTGAAGGTTCCGGGGTCTGCCTTAGTTCAAAATGTCCCGGCTTGCTCAATATTGCTGCTGTCATTTGTCAACCGGTTCTAGTTGCACCTGAAATTTTTGTTTTTTAATTGCGCTGCTTTGTTCGTGTTTTTCGTTGATGAGATTTTGTTGGAGCCACTCTGCAAGAAATTTTACTCCCTGTGCGGTTCCATACGCCGGCTGCCAACCCGTGGCGTCAGTTAATTTCCGGAAGTCGGACACATAATATTTTTGGTCGCTGGGTCTCCAGCTCTCAAAATTAACCTCGGGTTTGCGCCCGGTTATGTTTTCAATCAGATCTATCAGTTCAAGCAGGCTTACGGTATTATTTGGTCCACCACCTACATTAAATGCCTGCCCGCTGATATTTCGCATATTCTTTTCGGCAAGCAGAAAAGCATTAATGAGGTCATCCACGAATAGAATATCACGCACCTGCTTGCCATCGCCATATAATGTAATTGGCAATCCTTTTAAGGCCCGGATCAGGAAATGTGCAACCCACCCCTGGTCTTCGTTTCCATATTGATGCGGACCATAAATGCAACTCATACGAAACACTACCGACCGGATACCAAACGTGCGCGCATAATCGAGTACGTATTGGTCCGCTATTCCTTTAGTGCATCCGTATGGACTATGAAAATCGAGATTGCGTTTTTCGCTGATACCGTTTAACCGGATGTTTTCTGTTTCAGGTGAATACCGCATGGCGTCCGCCTTCATGTGAACGTCTTCGAGGTCGCCGTAAACTTTATTTGTTGAGGTAAAGATGATGGGAGGACGATGCGAGGAGTGTCGTATGGCTTCAAGAATATTCAGCGTGCCTCTTGCATTCACTTCAAAATCGTGGAAAGGATCCGTAAGGCTGGAAGTGACCGCAACCTGCGCTGCAAAATGAAACACGGTATCAGCATAGGCAATGGCATCAGCCAATTCGTCCCTGTCACAAACGTCGGCTACTTTCACTTTTAAACTTTCCGGGTATCGTTCCTGCAACCAGTCCAGGTTATTCTGGACTCCTGTTCGCGATAAGTTATCATAAACCATTACTCGTTTCCCGGTTTTAAGTAACCTGTCGGCCAGGTTTACTCCTACAAATCCACAACCTCCGGTAATCAGCGTGTATGTTTCTTCGCCGGTAAAATTATTTGCCGGGCGCGTTCCATTCTTCAAATTACGCATACGTTATTTGTATTAAACCGTTAACCCCCTGGCAGCAAGTTCACTGCTGGCCTCGTTTACTCTGTCTTCCGCTTTCTGGTCTTTGAGCCAGAGAGAAAGTTCCATGAGACCGTCTTCAAGCGTAATCTGCGGTTCGTAGTTCAGGATAGCCTTTGCTTTGGAAATATCAGAATAGCAATGACGGATATCACCTACGCGATATTTACCTGTGATGGTAGCTTTGATTTCTTTTCCGAGAATAGCAGCGAGTTTCTCAGCAATTTCATTTATCGTGTAGCTGTTACCGCTGCCGATATTGAAAACTTCATCTGCTGCTTCGGGAGTTTCAAGGGCGAGTCTTGATGCACGTGCAATATCGAGAACGCTTACAAAGTCACGTTTCTGTTTTCCATCTTCGAAAATCAGTGGTGAATTGTCGTTAAGTAAACGCGATGCGAATATTGCCAGTACACCAGTATATGGATTGGAAAGTGCCTGCCTTGTTCCGTAAACATTGAAGAATCGTAATGCGACGGTCGGTATGTTATAAGCTTTTCCGATCATGAGGCAGAGCCTTTCCTGGTCGTATTTGCTTAATGCATATACCGATGATAATTGAGGCATTTTTGTTTCAGGAGTGGGATAAGGGGTCAACTCATTTCCCTCTTTGTCCGAAAGTTCCCAACGGCCAGCCTTTAACTGGTTCAATTTTCTTTCCTGTCCACTTCTTACATTACCATTCTTATCTTTGTAAAGCCCCTCGCCGTAAATACTCATACTCGACGCTACGATCAGTTTTTCTACAGGCTTTTTGGCAAGCGCTTCGAGCAATACCGCTGTGCCAATATTGTTGACGTCGGTGTAGTCTTTGATTTCATACATGCTCTGACCAACACCAACCATAGCTGCATAATGATATACGGCATCAACTCCTTCAAGTGCCTCACGAACCTGGCGTGCATTACGAACATCTCCCACTATCAACTCCACATCGGGATTCAGATATTCAGGACGTTTGCAGTTTATTCCATGAACCTGTTCGATGAGATTGTCAAGAACCCTGACTGAATAACCTTTCTCCAAAAGCTCGTCTGCAAGATGTGAACCGATAAATCCAGCCCCACCCGTAATCAAAAGTTTTTTCATATTGTCTCAGTTCGTTTGAAGAGGAGTAACTACAATGCTTAAAAAAACCATACCAAAAGTTGATTTTTTAGCACAAGTAGTTGAACGACTGTATTTGACAACGATTACGGCTATTCGAGCAAACTTTTCCTCAATACGACCTTGTCTATCAATTCCATAACGACAAATCCGTCTTCACCGGAACAGGGATTGTCT
>JAFAGE010000393.1 GCA_023423015.1 Bacteroidota bacterium | reverse complement strand
CCAGAATCTTCATCCAGGGGGGAGCAACGAAAAGTCCATATCCTTTAGAGTAGGCCTGCGATAATAATTCCGTCATCCCGTATTCTGAATGAATTGCCCGCAGATTCCAGGCGTCCATTAATAATTTGTGAACCTCCTCGCGTGTAATTTCTTTTCTCCTCCCCTTCATACCCCCGGTCTCCATGACCACGGTATTCTTCAATGGAAAGGAAAATTCTTTCGCAAAATCCAGCAGCGCAAATGTTACACCGATCAGCAGGGTTTTTGTATTCGTTTTCTCATTTTTTTCCAGGACGGCAGCCAGCTTGTTGAATTCATTGAGGTAGAATCCGGATGAAGAGTGGTTGCTTGTTTTGATGAGCTGGTCCACCATCATCACAAGCGAAGAATTCCTGCGCTCGAGGTAAGAAGGTAATAACCCGATAATGCACCAATCAGAAGGTTCGCCGTAAATTTTTTTGAAGCCAGCTTCAAAACTCCTGCGATACAGAGCAGCCGATTTCACCAGGTGCCTGCTGTTTCCGGTAGCTGTGGTGCCACTGCTTTCAAACACCACTTCGGGCGCAAACTGTCCGGCAACTACCTCGTGCGTCTTGAAAAACGACACCGGAAGAAAAGGGATGGATGCAACGGTTACAACCAGCGAAGGATCAACATTCAGCGCTTCGACAAAAGAGCGGTAAAGTGGGTTGGATGCGTACTGGTACCGGAAAATTTCGAGAGCGACCGCCTCGAATTTGGAATCATTTATGTTAAAAATTTTATCTTCCAATTCACAAATCATATCATTATATTCAGCATCAAAGCCTCTAATTTTGTTACCTCAAGAAGCACTATGTTAAAGAAAATATTACCCTTTCTGCTCGTGTTGGCTGTTTTTGTGGGATGCAGCAAAGGTACGTTGGAAAGCAGGCCGTCGATTGAGTTAAGAAATATGAATAGTACGCAGTTCCCGATCGACCCAAATACATTTTTCATCCCCGACCTGGTCATGACAATCAGATTCGATGATAAAGAAGGCGACCTTGCCGGAGGCACCGTAACTTATATACGTGTACGCACCAACCTCGACCCTATTGAAAATCCTGCGGCAAATGATAAAATAGACACCATCCGCTCCCTGCTTCCAGACTTCCAGAAAGCGACTACCGGTGAGATAGATATCAAATTCCCTGGAAACTTTCTCATTGAAGATCCTCGCGACAACGATTCTATGTACTTCCGCATTACCGTGCAGGACGTTGCAGGGAACGCAAGTGACACCATCGACACACCCCCGATTGTTCAGATCAAGAACTAATCAGCTTCATTCACCGTATCAGGTCACGCATTATTTGCATACTTTTCCGGAAAATTTTTGAATGGCTAAAGCTGCAAAGTCAAGGAACGTACTTACCAAACAATCGTTACAGTTCTTAGAGAACTACATCAACAATCCATCGCCTGTGGGTTTTGAAAGTGGTGGACAACGACTCTGGCTTGAGTATGTAAAATCGTATGTAGACACCACATTTGTTGACCCATATGGTACTGCAGTAGGCATTATAAATCCACGCGAAGAATTCAAAGTGGTCATAGAGGCACATGCCGACGAAATCAGCTGGTTCGTTAACTACATCAACAACGAAGGTCTGATATATCTTAAACGCAATGGCGGCGTTGATCATCAGATAGCACCAAGCCAGCGCGTAATCATTCATGGTAAAAAAGGACCAGTTCGCGCAGTATTCGGATGGCCCGCTATTCACACCCGTATAAACAGCCCCGACTCCAAAGAAACACAACCAAAAGTAGATAACCTCTTCCTCGATTGCGGTGCACGCTCAAAAAAAGATGTGGAAGAACTGGGAATCAGGATCGGTTCGGTAGTTACTTATGTAGACGGATTTGAAGAACTGGCGTATGGACACTATGTTGGACGTGCCTTCGACAACCGTGTTGGTGGATTTATGATCGCGGAAGTGGCGCGGCTTCTCAGAGAAAACAAAAAGAAACTTCCTTTTGGATTATATGTGGTAAATGCGGTGCAGGAAGAAATCGGGCTTCGCGGCGCCGAAATGATTGCACGCAGAATAAAACCGAATGTGGCAGTCATCACCGATGTTACCCACGACACCCATACACCCATGATCAACAAAATTGTGGAGGGAGATGTGTTGTGCGGCCGGGGACCCAGCCTTGCATTCGGACCAGCCGTGCACAACAAGTTGCTCGCGTTTGTACAGGATGTAGCAGAAAAGAAAAATATTCCCGTGCAGATGCGCACCGTTTCCCGCAGCACAGGTACAGACACAGATTCATTTGCCTATGCAAATGACGGATGTCCTTCCGTACTTATTTCCATCCCGCTGCGTTATATGCATACGACCGTAGAGATGCTGCACCGCGACGACATCGAGCAAACCATTCTGCTTATGTACGAAACGCTGCTCGCTCTTACCCCCAAAACAAACCTCAGCTATCTATGACAATTACCTCCATACTGCTTTACGTTGACCCGGGTAGCGGAAGCTACCTGGTTCAAATGATAATTGCAGCAGTGGTTGGCGTACTGTTTTACTTCAGATCGGCCTGGTGGAGCATCCGCTCATTCTTCACGAGGAAAAAACGCGACGACGATCCAAAAATTAATTGATGATGTCGTCTGGTAGTATTCATCCTGCTTCATTCAGAGACCCTGCAGGTTTTGTTTATGAAAGAAACGGAAAATACCTGAGACAGGTGAACCAGGTATATGCCGAACATTATTCTCAACTGATGGATTCTGGTTTGTACAATGAACTCACAGGCAAGAGAATGTTGCTGACGCATATAGAATCGAACGATGATTCTCAGGAATCTTCAACTGCATTCAAGGTGCTGGAACCAGAACAACTTACATTCATCACCTACCCATATGAATGGTGCTTCGGCCAGCTAAAAGATGCAGCTCTTCTAACCATATCCCTCGCCCACGAATGTCTAGAAAGAGACATGGTATTGAAAGATGCTACACCTTTCAACATTCAGTTCGTTGATGGCCTGCCGGTGTGGATAGACACGTTATCATTTGAAAAATTCACCGGCAAAGAGCCCTGGGTGGCATACCGGCAATTCTGCAGCTACTTTCTGTTTCCACTATACCTCGCGCACTACAAAACCATTGAAC
>JAFAGE010000367.1 GCA_023423015.1 Bacteroidota bacterium | reverse complement strand
GTGCAGGTACTACCAATAATCATTTATTTTTCGGCGCTGTCTGCTATGCTATACTATTTGGGAATCCTGCAGAAGGTGGTGTACTTCTTTGCCTGGATGCTCAGGAAGCTGGGTATATCAGGACCGGAAAGTGTATCCACTGCTGCCAATATATTTCTAGGGCAAACGGAGGCACCGTTGATGATCCGGCCATTTCTCGAACGTCTGAATCGTTCGGAAGTGCTTTGTATAATGATTGGCGGTATGGCTAACACGGCAGGAAGTGTTCTTGGCGCATATGTTGGCTTTTTAGGGGGCGACGATGTTGATCAGCAAAAGTATTTTGCGTTACACTTTCTCAGCCAATCGATCATGAGTGCACCTGCTGCCATTGTGGTATCAAAAATTCTTTTTCCTCAAACTGAGCCCGTAATGCGGGAACTCACCGTGCCGAAAGAGAAAATCGGCGATAATTTTCTGGATGCAATATCGCTGGGTACAACCGACGGATTAAAACTCGCAGCAAATGTTGCTGCTATGCTGATCGTGTTTACCGCACTGATGTATCTCTGTAATTATTTGTTGGGATCTGTAGGGCACTGGTTTAATCTTAACGAAAGCATTGCTGCGGCTACAGGTGGCCGTTATACATCCCTTTCATTGCAGTTGGTACTTGGATACATATTTGCACCTGTAGCCTGGCTGATCGGCGTTAGCAGCAGCGAACTGGTTCAGGTAGGCCAGTTGCTGGGTGAAAAAACCGTCCTTAACGAATTTGTCGCCTTCTTTTCGTTCGGTGAAATGAAGAAGGCGGGTACTATCAGCGACCCGAAGTCTATTCTCATCGCCACCTATGCGCTTTGTGGTTTTGCCAATGTAGCTTCTATTGGTATCCAGATCGGCGGTATAAGCCAGCTGGCTCCCAACCAGCGGCGAAACCTTACTGAGATGGGCATGAAGGCCCTGTTGGGCGGCACCATCGCGTGCCTCATGTGCGGTTGTATTGCCGGCGCGCTGGCATAAAACGCCGAATAGCGTAAATTTGCAGGATGATGGCGATCAGTAAGCTTATCTCCTTTGAACCCAATGTTGATCTCAGAAGGATAGCGGACAAGATAGTGAGCAACGAACGTATATCAGAAGAAGATGGTTTGTTGCTGTTCGAAGAAGGCTCCCTCCCCTTTCTAGGCGCTCTTGCCAATTATGTTCGCGAAAAACTACACGGCGACAAAACCTACTTCAACAGGAACTTTCACATAGAGCCTACCAACGTATGTGTTTACGCATGTAAATTCTGCAGCTACTCCCGACTGTATGCACACCGCGACGAAGGATGGGAAATGTCGCTGGAGCAGATGCTCAACATTGTGAAACAGTATGATGGCAAGCCCGTGACAGAAGTGCACATTGTAGGAGGCGTACACCCGCGTATGAATTTGGAATTTTTCGCAGAGCTCCTGCGTAAAATAAAAGAACATCGTCCTGATCTGCATATCAAAGGGTTCACTGCAGTTGAACTCGACTACATGTTCCGCAAGGCGAAGAAAACAGTTGAAGAAGGTCTGGCTTACCTGAAGGAAGCAGGCCTGGATTCATTACCAGGCGGAGGAGCAGAAATATTTCATCCGGTTATCAGGCAGCAGATTGCTGATGATAAAGTTGACGGCACCGGCTGGTTACATATTCACGAAACGGCTCACCTGCTTGGAATGCACAGCAATGCAACCATACTTTATGGCCACATCGAAAAATATGAACATCGCATCGATCACATGCAGCGTCTTCGTGAACTGCAGGACAGAACCGGCGGCTTCAATACTTTCATTCCTCTTAAATTCCGAAATAAGGATAATGAGATGAGTCATGTTGCTGAAACATCGATTGCAGAAGACATGAAGATGTATGCAGTTGCGCGGCTATTTCTGGACAATTTCCCTCATCTGAAAGCTTACTGGCCGATGCTTGGACGCCAGAATGCGCAACTCACGCTTTCATTTGGAGTAAACGACATCGACGGAACCATTGACGACTCCACAAAAATTTATTCGATGGCTGGTGCGGAAGAACAATCTCCATCAATGACGACAGAACAACTTGTCACGCTTATCCGCCAGGTGAGAAGGAAGCCGGTAGAGCGCGACACCTTGTATCAGCAACTGCAGGAGTTTTAGTTTAACATTCTTTCAATCCAAGCGGAACAGTTACGGCAAGACCCCCTTCTGCAGTTTCTTTGTATTTGAAGTTCATATCGCGGGCAGTGTGCCACATCGTATTCACAACCGAGTCGAGCGAAACTTTTGCATAATCCGGTGTGCTTTGTAATGCAAGTTGCGATGCAGTGATTGCCTTTATTGCTCCCATAGTATTACGTTCGATACAGGGAATCTGCACTAGACCTGCAATGGGATCACATGTCATACCGAGATGATGTTCCATCGCAATTTCTGCGGCCATCATTGCCTGTGGTTGTGTGCCTCCCAGTGCTTCGGTTAACGCTGCTGCCGCCATTGCCGACGACACGCCGATTTCTGCCTGGCAGCCTCCCATGGCTGCTGAAATTGTTGCTCCTTTCTTAAAGATGCTCCCTATTTCTGCTGCCGTTAATAGAAACTGGATTGCTTTTTCGTCGCTTCCTCCTGCAAAGAGAATAAAATATTGCAGCACCGAAGGAATTACACCTGCCGCACCATTTGTTGGAGCTGTCACCACGCGTGCAAATGATGCATTTTCTTCATTTACCGCCAGGGCAAAACAACTTACCCAATCGAGAGTATATTGAAATTGACTTCCGCCTGCTTTAATATTATTTATCCATTCGTCGTAGTTGTTGTACAGCGCATTTCCCAGGAGCTTCTTATTCAATGCAGCAGCGCGTCGTTTAACATTTAATCCGCCGGGCAACGTACCATCGGTATGGCAGCCTTTGTACATACATTCCTTCATTACAGCCCATATATCCAACAAACTTTTTCGTGTATTATCCTCGGGTCGCCAGGCATTTTCGTTTTCCATTACTACTTCATTAATCGACATTCCTGTTTTACGGCACCAGAATAAAAGGTCGGCAGCTGAGTTTACAGGGAAAGGCAACTGTACTTCGTTACCATTGGATGAAATTTCATCCTCTTTCACGATAAAGCCACCACCTGTCGAAAAATAAGTTTGTTTGAATTCTGCTTCCGATGTGGTGGCCACAAATGTTAATCCGTTTGGATGAAAAGGCAGGGATTCGTTGATGAGAAATATTATGTGCTGGCGGGGATCAAAATCAATATCATATACGCCACCGAGTTGCAAACTCTTATTATGTGCGATGGCCTCAACTTTTCCCGGCAAAGAACTTACTTCGCAGCAGACCGGATCTTCGCCAATCAGGCCCATTTGTACAGCCATGTCGGTTCCATGGCCGATTCCGGTCTTTGCCAGGGAACCGTATAGCAGCACCCTGATGGATTGTATCTCAGCTAACACGTTTTGGGAAGAGAGGTAATTGACAAAGCGCAAGGCTGCACGCCAGGGCCCCAGCGTATGTGAACTGGAAGGACCGACACCTATTTTAAAAATGTCGAATACGGAAATGGCTTCGTGAGGCAATCAGTGTTTTCAGCAAAAATAAAATTATTCTACCGTGTGTCTACTGTATAATCCAGCAGCTTCACTTTAAACACAAGCATGGAATTCGAAGGGATAATCACCTGGCCTGTCTGGTTGTTCTTTACTTCATTTTTACCGTAAGCCAGTGTTGGCGGGATGTAAAGGTCTATTTCGCCGCCTTTTTTAATCAGCGGAATGCTTTTCTTCCATCCTTCGATCAACGACCCCAGGATGAACCTGATATTGGTTTGTTTGTCGAACTCAGCTCCGTTCTGCAGCCATCCCGTGTAGGTAATAGCAATTTCTGAGCAAAGGCCCATTTGACCCCCATCGGTACCCTGGGAGATTACCTTGTAAAAGAATCCCGAGCTGTGTTCTTCTGCCTGTATACCAAGGCTGTTGAGGAAAGCTTTCACGGAGTCGCGTTCTGCCTGCGGAGCAGAAATGGATGAATTCTGGTACGGGCAGCCCGAATCCATGCTGTTTTTCATGCACGATCCTGCCAGTAATGCCACACAAATCAGCGCCAGGAATGTTCTTATCATCTGTTCAATCTTGTTTTTCGTTACGCTCATGACAGCGTCAAATCAAAAATCGTTGCTTTATTATGTGTTAAGGTGTTTATGGCGGCTGATGATTTCCCGGTATTGCTGCTCCTTCATTTCCCATCGGTGCCGCTTGTACAATATGGCAAAAAATACGGCTATTACAAACACCGCTATAGATAATACGAGGGGACTCATTTGAGCGTTCGCTACCATGTCGGCCCTTTTATACCACCACCTGCTCGAGAAAAGAATAAAGAATATGGGCAGTGAAAACAGCAACCCAATCGGAAGACCGGTGAGAAGCTGATAAATCAGGTCTTTCTCTTTCATCCTGTTTTTTTCCCAATATGCCACAAACCGCTTTTCCTGCTCGTTCATAACTGTGTTTCCGCTGCAAAATTAATGCAACTGCCGGGTATGCTTTGCGTTAGAGCCAATTAATCTTACCTTGTGTATCAAACTCTAATATCTTGAAATTAGCTGCCTTATTTGCGAAATTCCTGTATCAGCACAAGGAGCTCAGGTTGCCGGGGCTTGGAATCTTCACCCTCGACCCTTCGATCATCATCCCCGAAAGTACAGACAAAAACTACCACGAATTCACCAGAAATATCCAATTCAGGCAGACGCCCGTGCCTCATGCGGATGATAAATTCATCGATTTTATCCGCACCGAAACCGGAAAAATCAGGCCGCTTGCCGAGTCGGACCTTGATTCATTCCTGTCGGATGGGAAAATTCTGCTCAACATTGGCAAACCCTTTCACCTCGAAGGCATTGGATACCTGCAGAAAAACCGCGACGGCCGGTATGAATTCACGCCGGGAGATACGCATGCTCCCAAACCAAACCTTACCACAAAGGAAGCAGCTGAAGACACCATAAAACCTAAAGAGTATTACCCCGAAGATTCCGGTGAGCCGAATAATCTGAGGAAAGTATTAATGGTTGCAGGCGCCGTTGTTGCCGCAGCTGTTGTAATCTGGCTGGGATATACCCTTTATACCCGGAATACAGCTGAAAATGTGGCCGGAAGTACAGATAGCGTCGTATCCGCCCCGGATTCAACATCCTCAAACGTGCTGCTGGATTCTGTCCAAAATAAAATAGACTCGGTGCGCGCCGCTGACGCAAGCACCCCGGGCACATACCGGTTCGTAATCGAACGCACGGCCAATAAGGCAAGGGCAATCCGCCGTTTCAACCAGATAAAAGATAATCTTACAGATATCCGCATGGACGCACATCGCGACTCCACCTCTTTCGCACTTTATTTTGTGCTGCCTGCCCGGGCATCAGATACAGCTCGCATCCGCGATTCGCTGAAAGTATGGTATGGTAGAAAAAACGTGTGGGTTGAAAAAAGATAACTTCTCTTAACCCAGGGCAATTTCCAGTACCTGCTGCATCGTTTTCACATAGTGGAACTTCACGCCCCTGATGTACTCAGTTTCGATTTCCTGAACATCTTTTTCGTTCTGCCAACAGAGAATTATTTCTCTTAGCCCGGCACGTTTTGCTGCAAGGATCTTTTCCTTTATTCCACCAACCGGTAACACCTGCCCACGAAGTGTAATTTCTCCGGTCATCGCCAGGTATGATTTCACACGCTTGCCTGTTATTGCCGAAGCAATGGATGTTAGCATTGTTATTCCGGCACTTGGTCCATCTTTCGGCACAGCTCCTTCGGGTACGTGCACGTGTATCACTTTGTTGTTTAACTGTGCAGGAGTGATGTTGAGCTTTTTTGCATTGGATTGAATATAGGTCAATGCAGTACTTGCACTTTCCTTCATCACATTACCCAGGTTGCCTGTGAGCTTCAGGTCACTTTTTCCTTCACTCAAACTGGTTTCAACGAAAAGTATGTCGCCTCCAACTATCGTCCATGCAAGCCCAACGGCAACACCCGGCATGTTTGCCACTTTGTACAACTCATTGCTGTATTTCGGGCGACCGAGTATCTTTTCAAGGTCCTGCACGCTAAGATTGGAACGTAGCCTGTTTTTTAATGCATATTCCTTCGCCTCAAAACGCATGATGGATGCAAGATGACGGTCCAGTTCGCGCACACCGCTTTCGCGGGTGTAATCCTGGATCAGCTTTTCCAGCACTTTGTCGCCAATCTTTATTTTTTTGTCTTTTAAACCATGTGCGTCAAGCTGTTTAGGAATCAGGTGTCTTTTGGCAATCTCGGTTTTCTCTTCAACAGCATAACCGGAAAGATGTATGATCTCGAGCCTGTCGCGCAAAGCAGGTTGAATATTGTTTAAATCATTGGCAGTGGCAATGAACAACACTTTACTCAGGTCGTACTCGAGTTCGAGATAGTTATCGTAAAATGTATTGTTTTGTTCAGGATCCAAAACTTCGAGAAGAGCAGACGACGGATCGCCGCGCATATCATGTCCCACTTTATCTATCTCATCAAGAATCATCACAGGATTTGATGTTTTGATTTTCCTGAGCGATTGAATTATTCTTCCCGGCATAGCGCCGATGTATGTTTTACGGTGGCCGCGGATTTCGCTCTCATCGTGCAGGCCACCCAGGCTAAGACGAACGTACTTGCGTCCGATGGCATTGGCGATGCTTCGACCCAAAGATGTTTTGCCGATACCCGGAGGACCTACAAAACATAAAATCGGACTTTTCATATCGCCTTTCAGCTTCAAAACAGCCAGGTATTCCAGAATTCTTTCCTTGATCTTACCCATACCATAATGGTCGTGGTCAAGAATTTTCTTTGCTTTACGTAGGTCAATAACGTCATCCGTGTATTCGTCCCACGGAAGTTCGAGCAACAGGTCGAGATGATTGTACACCACGGAGTAATCCGGAGTACTTGGATGCATACGTTCCAGTTTCTCTATTCCTTTGCGGAAAACTTCTTTGGTTGCCTGCGGCCATTTTTTCGTTTCGGCCTTCTTCTGCATTTCTTTTATCTCGCGATCGTTGGTATCGCCACCCAATTCATCTTTGATGCTTTTGAGTTGTTGCTGCAGAAAATATTCACGTTGCTGTTTATCCAGCTCCGTTTTCGTTTTTACCGTCACCTTGTTTTTCAATTCCGCAAACTGGAGTTCGCGTTGCAGCAGTTGCATCAGCAGGTCTGCACGCGCCTGGATGTTGTTAAGCTCCAGCAATTTTTGCTTTTCCACCAGCTCGGTATTCAGGTTGCTGGAAATGAAGTGTATGAGAAACGAAGGATTTTCGATGTTTTTCAGAATGATACCTGCCTCTGAAGGAATGTTCGGGGAGAGTTGTATGATTTGTGTTGCCAGATCCTTGATATTAGACACATATGCTTCAAAATTCTGATCCTTTGGCGGATCCTGTTCAATAAGTTTCTCAATCTGTGCTTTGAAATAGGGATCGTCAGAAATAATTGATTGTACCTTAAAACGATTCTTACCCTGGATAATGACGGTTGTTCCGCCATCGGGCATTTTAATCAGTTTTACTATGCGGGCAACGGTTCCAACATCTTCCAGGTCGGTAATTGTGGGATCTTCTACCTCACTGTCTTTTTGTGCAACCACACCCACCAGTTTGTCAGCCTTGTAGGCATCGTTCACTGCCTTAATGCTTTTATCCCTGCCTACGGTTATTGGAAGCACCACGCCGGGAAAAAGCACAGTGTTACGGAGAGGCAGAAGCGGTAATTCAGTAGGTATCAGCGTATCCTGTCCGTTGTCGGACTCATGTTCATTCAAAGGGATAATGGGGATAAAATCCATTTCTTCTTCCGGCCTGAGTAGAAAACTATCTTTCATTAAATGGGTTTACTATGACAAAATAACATTTTGCCACACGATTGTGCAGCGAATTCTATATAGGTCAAGATTCAGGCCAAGAGAAGAGCGGAGAACGGAGAGCGCAGGGCGAAACGATAAAAGGTGAGAGGATTATTCTTCTCACCTTTCACATTTCACCTTTCACTGTTCATCACAGCAAACGAAATCCCAGGTACAATTGAAACCCCTGGTTCGTCCATTTATCGCGGTTGTCGATATCGTTGATGTTCATCAATCCTACTGCATAGCGGCCACCGATTTTGGCGCTGCCGATATTAAGCTGCACTCCACCCAGCATAGAAAGATCGCCGGATTTGAAAGCTTCTCTACCATTATTAAGGAGTTTTTCTTCCTTGTTGATCAGTATGCCGAATTGAGGACCTGCCTGGAAAGTAATAAGGCGCGAAGGACTATAGTTCAACAACACCGGGATACTGAGATAATTCAGCTTTACGTCTTTCAATTCACGAACGCCGTCATTATACATTTCGTTGAACCTTGTAGTAGTTCGGGTTTGAGACTGGTTCCATAATACCTCAGGTTGAACGCCGAGCTTCTTGCTGAAATTGATGGTTGCAAATGCACCGGCATTATAGCCATAGTTAAATTCTTCTTTGAACGAAGCCCCATCAATTTTGAACATGTTCACACCACCCTTGATACCTGCCTGGAAAAAACTTTGCGCAAAACCGGATGTGGTAAGCAGAAGTGCAAACAGCACAACCGAAAGTGATTTTAGTTTCATTGTTTGAAGTTTTTTGATTTGAAATCTCAACCCGAGCATCATCAACCAGATGTTACTTCATCGTTGAAGGTCTAAGATGAGACCAAAACTTCATGTTAGCGTTTAATAAAAGTTATGTTAAAGTGAGCACGGATATTTCAGGAAGAATTCCTACACGCCCCGGATAACCAATAAAACCAAAGCCCCGGTTTACATATAATTTTTGCCCACCATCAGCATACAAACCTGCCCATTGTTTATACATGTATTGAACAGGACTCCATCTGAAGCCGGGAATTTCTACACCGAATTGCATGCCGTGTGTATGTCCTGACAGCATGAGGTCAATGTCGTTGTATTTCAGTTTTACTTCACCATCCCAATGACTCGGATCGTGACTCATTAATATCTTGAATGGAATATTTTCTGTGCCTGCATGTGCATCAGCCAGCTTGCCATACTTCGGAAAGTTTCCTTTTGCGCTCCAGTTTTCTACACCGAGTAAAGCAATCTTTTCGTTGTTGCGTTCAAATTGAACGTGTTCATTCAGCAGCAAACGCCAGCCCATCGCTTTGTGAACTTCCTTCAATTGTTCCAGGTTGTTCATTTTATCCTGTTCGCTTGGCCAGCGAAAATATTCGCCGTAGTCGTGGTTCCCCAATACTGAGTAAACACCCATAGGTGCTTTCAATTCAGAAAACAGGTCGATGTAGTCTAACATTTCCACTGCCTGATCGTTCACCAGGTCGCCCGTAAACAGAATAATATCTGGTTCTTCCTGCTTAATCTTATCAATGCCGCGCTTTACTGCGTCTTTGTTGTTGAAACTTCCGGAATGCACATCGGAGATCTGGACGATTTTTAATCCACGAAACGAAGATGGCAGCCGTTCGAAGGAAACATCGATACGTTTAACGTTGTATTTGTATTTATTGCTGAAGCCGTAAATAAAAGTTGTAAACAATCCTCCGCCGAATGCAAGACCAAGCCAGCTTATGAAGGCTGAACGGGAGATACCGCCATTACTAACATCATTAACGTCGTGCACGGGGCTGCGGAATAATTTTACCAGTAACCATGTGGCCCCCCGCCGCAGGTCATCGAATGCAAAGAATAAGGACGCAATGGCCTTGGAGAAAAATGCCGCAACCATCAGTGCAATGAGATAAGTACGCACCTGCCGCGGTATTGAATCGTGCAGGTAAGGAAGAAATACGACCATTGCCAGCAGGAAAACCGCGAGCAGCCAGTATATAACGATGATCGCTACCCGAAGCTTGGGTGAACCTGAAGGCAGCACATATTTAATAGCCTGGAAGATGTAGATGTCGAGGAGCAGCATGATTCCGAAAATGATCCACAAAAAGCTCGTGTTGCGCATGTTCCTTAAAATTTTATAAACTCGTCCAATTGTTTGTTGATTGCAGAAAGGGTATCGGCATCTGTTATGGCATCACTGCCATTAAGAAGCTTATGAACAGACGAGATAGGGAGTTTGTTGGGGTGAACAACTACATTCATATAGTTGAGGATGCTGGTGAGGTGTTCCATGCCACGCACGTTCCCTGATCTTCCTGTCGAAATACCTACAAGCAGCGCCTTTTTGCCAAGCCATACTATTTTGTATTCAGACAGGTCGAGCAGCGTTTTCAATACCCCGGGAATGCTGGCATTGTACTCCGGCGCTATAAAAATCACTTTTTCTGCAGGCACAAGCATCTGCTTTTCCATTTCCACGAATAACGGATTACGGGAAGAGAGGTCGAGTTCCTCAAGCGAGAGTATTCGGGAAGGTATATTGCGATCTGCAAGTACCCTTTGGTAAAGCTGTGCAATCTTGATCGTGTTGCTATCCTTCCTATTGGTTCCAGATATTATAATATAGTCCTCTGCCATCTGTTGAAACAACTCCGCCATATATTATACCGAAATCTTAATTTTGCCAACCTGTCAGCAATTTAGAACTTATCAACCTATCTTGCAAAGCATAAATATCTATGGCAAGAGTTATCGGGGTGGCGAACCAGAAAGGGGGCGTGGGAAAGACCACATCTGCTATTAACCTGGCAGCAAGCCTTGCTGTTCTGGAATTCAGGACGTTATTGTTAGATGCTGATCCGCAGGCAAATAGTACTACGGGCGTAGGATTCGACCTGCAGAATATTCAGCAGAGTCTGTACGACTGTATGGTAAACGGAACGGCTGCGCGCGATGTGATTCTCAAATCTGAGATACCTAACCTCGACGTGATCCCTTCGCATATCGACCTGGTGGGTGCAGAGATCGAAATGATCAACTATCCCAACCGTGAAAGCGTGTTGAAGAACATTCTTGAGCCGGTGAAGAACGATTATGAATTTATCATTATCGATTGTTCACCTTCGCTGGGACTGATCACGGTCAACGCGCTGACTGCTGCCGACTCGGTGATTGTTCCCGTACAAACTGAATTTTTCGCGCTTGAACGTTTGGGCAAGCTGCTTAACACCATTAAAATCGTGCAGAGCCGCCTGAACCCCGCATTGGAAATAGAAGGAATTCTGATGACTATGTACGATGGCCGCCTGCGGCTTTGTAACCAGGTGGTAAGTGAAGTGCGTAAACACTTCGACGAGATGGTTTTTAACACCATCATACACCGTAATACCCGCATCAGCGAAGCACCAAGCGTAGGCAAGCCGGTGATATTATATGATGCACAAAGCAAAGGTTCAATGAACTACCTGAACCTGGCCAAAGAAGTACTGCAGAAAAATAACAAGACGAGGATCAGCCAGGAAGAAAGGATCCTTGAATAAGCTTCGTTCAAAAAAATTAAGATGACCAATCCGAAACAAAATAAGGATGCATTGGGTAAAGGCATCCGTTCCCTGCTGCAAAGCATTGACACGGAAATGAAAACCACCGGCGGCGACCTGAAGGCTTCGGTGGTGGAGTCGGTTACCTCGATGCAGCGCGTACCCGTAAACGACATTGAAC
>JAFAGE010000331.1 GCA_023423015.1 Bacteroidota bacterium | reverse complement strand
GAACATATTGTATCACAGCTGGGGCAACTCGGCTGCTTCGGGCCCACCATACCCGCGAAATACGGGGGAGGCGGGCTCGATTACATTTCATACGGATTGATGATGCAGGAACTTGAGCGAGGCGACAGTGGTGTTCGGTCAACTGCATCTGTACAGGGCTCGCTGGTGATGTTCCCGATTTATGAATACGGTGATGAGGAGCAACGAGTCAAATATCTTCCACGCCTTGGTTCCGGCGAATGGTTGGGATGTTTCGGGTTGACAGAACCCGATCACGGATCGGATCCGGGGAGCATGACCACGCATTACACCGATGCTGGTGATCACGTGGTGCTGAACGGCGCAAAAATGTGGATCAGCAATGCACCCTTTTCGCAGGTGGCCGTGGTGTGGGCAAAAGACCCCGAAGGAGAAATACGCGGTTTAATTCTTGAACGCGGCATGGAAGGATTCTCCACACCGGCCACACATGGCAAATGGAGCCTCCGCGCAAGCGCAACCGGCGAACTCGTGTTCGATAATGTAAAAGTTCCCAAACAAAATATTCTTCCAAAAGCAAAAGGATTGAAAGCTCCGCTGAG
Source organism: Bacteroidota bacterium (assembly GCA_023423015.1). GTDB lineage: Bacteria > Bacteroidota > Bacteroidia > Chitinophagales > Chitinophagaceae > Flavitalea. Next base: position 2,738 of record JAFAGE010000331.1, on the reverse strand, counting down.
CTGCCTTACCCGTGCCCGTTATGGAATTGCCTGGGGTACCATCGGCGCTGCAATGGACTGTTATGACACAGCGCTGCGATACAGCAGGGAGCGCCTGCAATTCGATAGGCCGATCGGCGGTTTTCAGCTGCAGCAAAAAAAACTTGCAGAAATGATCACTGAAATCACCAAGGCACAATTGCTAAACTGGCGAATGGGCGTGCTGATGAATGAAAACAGGGCAACGCCTCAACAGGTGTCTATGGCTAAAAGAAATGGCTGCGAAGTTGCTGCAAATATCGCGCGTGAAGCACGCCAGATTCTGGGTGCAATGGGAATTACAGGAGAATACCCGGTGATGCGACACATCATGAACCTTGAAAGTGTAATTACCTATGAGGGTACGCACGACATTCACCTGTTGATTACAGGAATGGATATTACGGGATTAAACGCATTCAAGTAATGAGAATATTCCTCATTGGTTTTATGGGATCGGGAAAAACACATTGGGGCCGCCAACTGGCTGGTCACATGAAAATTCCTTTTTTCGATCTCGATGATGAAATTGAACGCAGGGAAAACAAAACGATTCCACAGATTTTTGCAGAGAAAGGTGAGGAAGCATTTCGTGTGAAAGAAAAAGAGACGCTTGAGGAACTCATCGACAAGTATCCCTCAATGGTTGTGTCGTGCGGCGGCGGAACGCCATGCTTTTTCAACAATATCAACCGCATGAAAAAATATGGCGTGGTAATATGGCTCAACACACATGTGGAAGTATTGCTCGACAGATTGCTGAAAGGAAAAGAACAAAGACCACTTATCAAAAATATTCCGGATGCTGACCTGCGATCGTACATCGTTCGGAAGCTGAATGAACGGCGGATGTACTACGAACAGGCAAACCTGATAATTGACAAGGAAGACAGTATGCCGGTAACGGAATTCATTCAAACTATACTTCATGCATAGAAGTTTTATAATAACAGCATCGCTGTTGCTTGCACTTGCTGTAATCCTTGGAGCCTTTGGTGCACATGGATTGAAAAAAATTGTTCCTCCCGAAACCGTCAGCACCTTTGAAACTGGTGTGCGGTATCACTTCTATCACGGTTTCGCGTTGCTGGCCGCTGGTATTATTTATGATCGTTTTCACAGCGCATGGATTGTTCGCGCAGGTTATCTGTTCATTGCAGGCATCGTATTGTTTTCCGGATCGTTGTATCTGCTTACATTTCTCAAGGCTTCCGATACGGTTGGTTTGTCGGGAATCGGCATCATAACACCATTTGGCGGATTGCTTTTTATTGCAGGATGGATTTCACTTGCAGCAGGCGTGATCATCAAGGGACGATCTCCCTTAAAATCAATCTGAACAAGCATTACAGTCCACTACTACTACTTATCTTTGCCGTCATGGCGAATCGCTTAAAATCTAAAAAAAGCCAGTCTGATCCGAACACCCTGCGCCCCGAAAAGGAGGAGAAGGTCACTTTCCGGGAAGTGGTACGCGACGAGCGCACCCACAAGATCGCCGGAACCGTATTATTGCTTTGCTGCCTGTTCCTGTTTACCTGTTTTACCTCATATCTTTTTACCTGGGCCGAAGACCAGAGCGTTGTAAAAGGTTCTTCTATTTTTTTCCCCGATAAAGAAATTAAGATCGCCAACATACTCGGCACGCTCGGTGCATGGATATCGCACCAATTTTTTTTCAACGCTTTTGGTGTTGCTTCGTACCTCTTCTGTATCCTGTTTTTTGTAGGTGGAATTAACCTGATTACGGGACGGAATGTATTTTCTTTTCGCAGGCATCTCCGGTATGTACTTGCGGGGGTAGTTTATTTCAGCGTTCTGTTCGCTTTTATTTTCAAAGACTTTGCATTTCCCTGGGGCGGTGCTGCAGGCAACATGAGTGCATCCTGGCTCACAGGTTTGCTGGGGTGGGTGGGAGCTGCACTGGTTTTACTGGTAGCCGGGCTTGCTTATTTCATCTGGAGGTTCAACCCTGTGTTTAAAATGCCTAAACGAATAAATCCGGTTGCCGAAACAAAGCAGGAACCTGAATTGGAAGAAGAAGAAACAGAAATAAAAGAAGAGCCGAAAAGAAACAGGCTCAGGAAAGGTGCGGTGAAACCGCTGGAGATAGTACCCGAAGAAGCGGAAGAGGAAGCCGAATTAACCATCACCGAAAAAGAAGAAGATATTGCTCCGATGATCATCAACCAGGTGCCGCTGGAGCCAATAAAAACAACTCCTCCTTTCCAGCAGGAACCCCCCGTTGCAGAAACCCGAAAGTCAAAATCAAATGTGCCGGATCCGCAGCTGGTGATCAATGACGCCTCTGCAAAGCGAGACAACGAAGAAGACGAGGAAGACGAGATGCCGGCTGCAGATATCGAACCTTACGAACCTACGCTGGATCTCCGTGATTATAAATACCCCAAGCTCGAGCTGCTCGAATCGCACGGCAGCGAAAAGATCATCCAGGATGCAAATGAACTTGAAGCCAACAAGAATCAGATCATTATCACACTCAAGAACTACGATATCCTGATTCAGAAAATCAGCGCTACTGTTGGTCCCACCGTTACTTTATATGAAATAGTTCCGGCTGCTGGTGTTCGAATTTCGCGCATCAAAAACCTGGAAGATGATATCGCCCTGAGTCTTGCGGCTTTGGGTATCCGTATTATTGCTCCTATTCCCGGAAAAGGTACAATTGGTATCGAGGTGCCAAATGTGAAGAAGACTGT
>JAFAGE010000306.1 GCA_023423015.1 Bacteroidota bacterium | reverse complement strand
TTATAGATCTCGGTTGAATTTGGTGGATTAATAAATTGAGGAGCTGCGTACACAAAACTAATATTGTCATTACTTACCTTAAAGGAGGGCGGCATTTCCCCCCGATTAAGAAAGCTCATGGGTCCGTACTCGAGAACGCTCTCGAGGGACTTTGTTGAATCTCCGTACGATCCTGCGCCGGATAAACTGATAATTAGCGGATAATTTATTTTGTCTATGTCACTATTGTATCTGGATGGAAGAGCAATATAATATCCAAGGCTGTTTGCGGTTAGGGGTTCAGTTATCTTAGCCAATATTGCGGGTTTTAGCTCTTCTACGTTGCCTTTTAGGTTGTCTTTTCTACAAGAAGCAATAGCTATTATGGATAGTATTAGAAAGTAGCGCATATGCAATTCTATAATTAATAGCTCGTGTGTAGTCTGCTCAGATTAATTGCAAAGCCGATCGAGACCAGATTCGCTATTGTAGATTTTTGATTCTTTCTTTTGAAGGTGTTTCTTACTAAATAGGTAGCAAAAAGATTGAGGTTATTATACAGTTTCATTTCACTATTTAAGGATGCCCATAATCGGCCATTATCGGGTCCCGTGATTAAGGTGTACCCGAAGTTTGCAGGTCGGGAATACGTATCTTTAAGGATATTCCCTCCGAAATTCATCGTTGTAGTATCGGTGCCATATTCGACCCAATGGAGCGTTGCTTGGATTTTTAATGAGGCTAATGGCTGAAATGTGACGTTGGTTATAATTTCAGCAAAGCTTGCACTTAAAGGATGAGCCAATGGCTGATTATAGTGACTATAACTTCCTAAAGTATCCTCATCCCCTGCATACGTATACGGCCTCACTGCATTCATCTCTACCTGCAGGTCCAGGTTCTTGATGCCGAAGAGGTTGATGGTTTTTGCGCCGAGTTGTATGCCGTAACGATTGTTCCACCAGCCGCTGCCTTTGGCGAATTCTTTTAAGCTAAGGTTGTCAATCAGTAATTGTCCATACACCTGGTGCTTCTTTGCAATGTTCGCTTTGAATTCAAATCCACCAAGGTTGTTTGCCGGCTTTGTGTTCCTGATCTGCGAAGTAGGGTAGAACATCACCGGCATCATGTACATCCAGTCTTTACGGTTGGTGATCGACACACTTTGAAACAATGCCAGGTTCAACCACTTCGTGGCGTTAAAACTCAGGTGATGTATTGCCGTCATACGGCGACCAACAGGCAGGTCCGACTGACGCTCGCCTTCAAACTGTGGTATCATCGGCGCATAGATGTGCGTGTACCTGAACTTCCAGATGCGTGTTACTGCTTTTCCATACACGTAGTTCTTGGCAAAATCGCTAAGGAAGAGGCTGCGATAACCATTGCCGATGAAGTTGCGGTCGTAAGCCAGGGTGAAGTCGAAATACTTCAATGCCTTGAATGTAAATCCACCGCGAACGTCCCAATAGTTGAAGCCGTTGTTTCCAAAGCGGTCTACCTTACCGGCACCGGGTAATGAATTGTATTCGTTATAGCGCTCCATCACAAACGACGGAACTCTTTCCGTATGCCGCACCGCCGATGCATACAAACCAACTTTATTTCCAATCATGGTTCGCATACCCAGGCCGGCTGCATAATGATATACCTGCTCGTCGTAATCTGCTTCTTTCGAATATTCCGCGTGCAACATCGGGTTCACTGCCAGGAAAAAGTTTGGCCTGTTTACCTCAATCATATTTGCGGGGTTGCGGTAAAATGCACCCTTCTTGTCATTCAAACGTGTTACCCATTCTGCATTGTTGCGCAGCAGGCTTTGCAGGTTTGCCTGGTCAACTTTCGTGAGGCTGATAGTGGGGTTACCGCTCGAAGAGTCTTCCATGCCGGCAATAAAAACTGCGTTATGCCGCGATATGTTTCGTGCACTTGCAATATTCAGTTCAGGATTTTTCTGCAGCATGATCTCGAGCCTCTCCAGGAAGTGCTGGTGCGGATCGCCCTGCGGCATGTACAGCGATTGTGCAATACTGTTAGTGCTGAAAAATGTCAGTACCAACAGTAAGCCGACAACACTCACGCTGTTCCTTGTCACAAGTCTGGCAATGGAAAACATCCGATGCAAATAAGTGGTTGAGATTTTCTGAAAAGGCAAGGGCTTCGCCGCTCTCAGTCACATGCCGTGCTGAGTTAAATTGATTATCAATGATGTGCAATGGCAATAAATACCATGCAATAAGAGGCAAACCTGGGAATTTGGATTTAGGTGTTCTTCGAAGATGATTTGGATTGGACAAACGAATTCCTGTTCGATGCATCGTGCATCAAAAAACAAAGAATAACATGAAGCATATCGCAGATGCGATTGGCAACAACTGAAATCAAAAAAGCTCGTTGGGAAAAATTATGCGAGGGTGCCGGATAAGGTTCAACGGTGCTTTCAAGGATTAATGTCTACAAATCTATTTTTTTAAAGTATTCCCACAAACTGTTTTTTTCCAATTTTGATTCATCAATAAGTAAAAACTACTAGCGACACTTATAGAAATTGACAACCAGGTTTTGAGATCATCGCAAAGTGCGGAGAAAAACAAACTGAATATTTGATGTTTTACATACAGGCAAATATTTAATATGACGTACTTGTGTATTCGATGTTCATAACATGCAAATCTGGAAATAAGTGAATTTCTTGATAATTATCATGTGTAAGGTAAACTGCCAGGTAGCAACTATTTCCATGCGGGATGTAAGCTGTGATATATGATGTGAGACAGGCATGGGGCATAAGGCAGAGGGCATAGGGCCCATTTTCTATTTGGGAATTCAATATTAATTGTTGTCCGATACGGAGTATTTGTTGTCCGCTACGGAGTGTTTTGTTGCTTCATTTTTTACATTTTTCTTTCTCCTGGAATTTTCCCAGCTACGATGGTCTTTACATTTTGCAAACAGTTTTTATTCTTTGATCTAAGCTCTTTGACATACGGGTAATTGAATAGGGAATGATGAATAGAACATTGCCGAACATCGTTCTCCGTTCTCGCTCTCCGTTCTTTCTTGCTTTCTGGTAGCAATCTGGTAGCAATCTGGTATGTTCAATGATGCTACAAACAACGAAGGAGATACGAACAAGAAAGCAAGGAAGGACGAAGGGCGTAAGAGAACGGGGAACGGAGAACGAAGGGCGAAATAGAACGGGGGGCGGAGGGCGGAGGGCGAGATAGAACGGAGAACGATGATCGGCAAACGGGAAACGGCAATTTCTTCGCGGCGTAGGATTATTATCTGATACGAACACCGCAGTGTTCGAAATCGAACAACGCTTTTTTGCAGTTCTCAGGTAAACAGTTGGTTTTCACAGCAAGAAAGTTTCGGCACCACTTTGGTTCGCGTTTGCGAAACCAGACTCCTCATGTTCAGGAACAACCTCAAAATGGCGTGGCGTAACCTGTGGAAACACCGCCAGTCCAGCTTCCTTAACCTCGTAGGCCTCTCCACCGGACTCGCATGTGCACTGCTCATCTTCCTGTGGGTAAACGACGAACGGTCGATCGATAAATTTCACAACAACGACGAGCAACTCTTCCAGGTGATGGTGAACGACAAAAACTCCAATGGCACCACCACCATGAACTTCACACCCGGTCCGCTCGCCGATGCACTGAAAGCCGAAATCCCCGAAGTGCAATTCGCTGCCTCCGCAATTTTTCCCTTCGGCTCCAAAACAAGCACACTCTCCGTTGGCGATAAACAGATCCGCGCAGCTGGTCAATACGCAAGCCCCGACTACTTCAACGTGTTCTCGTATACACTCACCCAGGGAAACCCGAACAACATCCTGGAACAGAAAGATGAGATCGTTATCTCCGAATCGCTCGCACGGCGTTTGTTCAACACTACCGATAATGTAACAGGTCGCTCTATAGAGTGGATGCGCGAAAAACCTTACCGCATCACCGGCGTGTTCCGCGACGTGCCGGATAATTCATCTGTTAAATTCGACTTTCTTCTTCCGATGGAAGTGTTCATTGCGCAAAACCCCTACATAAAAGAATGGACAAACTTCGATCCCAACACCTATGTGCGCCTGAAAGAAGGCGCCGACGCATCCCTCGTAAACAAAAAAATAACAGGCTTCCTTAAACGAAAAGTTGAAAATGCACGCGTCGAACTGTTCCTCACGCGGTTCAGCAACAGATATCTTTATGGCAATTATGAAAACGGTGTGCAGGCAGGCGGACGAATTGAATACGTGAAGCTTTTTACCGTGATCGCACTGTTCATACTACTGCTCGCATGCATCAACTACATGAACCTGGCAACCGCAAAAGCATCGCACCGCGTTAAAGAAGTGGGTATTCAGAAAGTGGTTGGTGCCAGCCGCGCTTTACTGGTTGCACAATACATCGGTGAATCTATCCTTATGACGCTGTTTGCTCTCGGCATTTCATTCGCGCTGGTGTATTTATTATTACCCGCATTCAACGAAATCACCGGTAAGAACCTGGAAGTTCAGTTCAGCTGGCAAACCATCGTCGCACTATTAACCATTGTGGTTGGTACGGGAGTAGTGTCGGGAAGTTATCCGGCGCTGTACATTTCAAGGTTTAAACCGGTGAGTATATTTCGCGGCGTTCTTAAAACTTCATCAGGCGAAATATTCGTGCGCAAGGGTCTTGTGGTTTTCCAGTTTGTGATATCACTCGTATTCATCATTTCGGTTATGGTGGTGTACCGTCAGCTTAGTTATATTCAAAGTCGCAACCTTGGTTTCAACAAGGAAAACATTGTGAGTTTCGAAATCGAAGGCACCAATGTGGATCGTATGATCCGTAACAGGAAGGTGATTGAAGACGCAGTTGAGCGATTGCCCGAAGTAGTGAGTGTGGCGGCCATGACGCACGGCGCACTGGCAAACGATTATGGCACTACCAACAACATCACCTGGCAGGGCAAACATCCGAACGAAGACATCAACTTCCAGAACATCGGTGTCGACTACAACACCATCGAAACTTTGGGCATGCAGATGGTGGAAGGTAGAAGTTTTTCGCGCGAAAAGAGTTCCGACAGTGCAGAAATCATATTCAACGAAGCCGCCATCCGGGCGATGAATTTAAAAGATCCCGTTGGCAAAAAAGTGATGATGTGGGGCGACGAGAGAACGATTGTTGGCGTAGTAAAAGATTTTCACCTCGAATCGCTGCACGAGAATGTGAAGCCTTTTGCATTTCGCCTCGAGCCTGTGTTTACGAACCACGTTATTGCTCGCATCAAACCGGGGCAGGAAGCTGCAGCCATTCAGAAAATGGAAGACATATATGAACGATACAATGCCGGCAATCTTTTTAACTACAGGTTTGTAGATGAAGAGTTCCAGAAACTCTACATGGCCGAAACGCGCACGGGAAAATTGTCGAAGTATTTTGCAGGACTAACCATTCTGATATCCTGCCTTGGATTATTCGGTTTGTCAGCATTCACCGCGCAGCGCAGGCAGAAAGAAATAGCCGTGCGTAAAGTGATCGGCGCCTCGGTAAGTAATGTGGTAATGTTGTTGACAAAGGAATTCATCATTCTCATTGGCACATCAATATTAATAGCGATCCCGATCGCCTGGTGGATTACGGGGGTATGGCTGAATAATTTCGCCTACAAGGCCCAGGTACCAGGCACATTATTCATAGTTGCAGCGGTGCTGATTCTGTTTATTAGCATAAGCACCATCAGCTATCAGGCTTTGAAGGCAGCTTTAAGTAATCCGGTAAAAAGTTTGAGAAACGAGTAGATTTTTTAAGGGGGTACTCCTTGGCCGCTGTATTCGTAGGTCTTTTAGGGGGTACTCCGGAGCCGCCTTATGCGCCGGAACTAACGTTTGCCGAAATTGTAACGAAAGGTAAGGCGCGTACAGCGGCGAGGAGAACACCGTTGCACGTGAGACCTTATGCCCTATGCCCTATGCCCTATGCC
>JAFAGE010000299.1 GCA_023423015.1 Bacteroidota bacterium | reverse complement strand
GGCATAGGGCATGAGGCATAGGGCATAGGGCAGAAGGCATGCGGCCAAGGCATAGTGAATTCCAGGAATCGAGTAGGTCAAGGAAATGTGTAATCGCACTAGGGAAAGTAGTTTGTACTTTATCCGGATGCTGAATCTTTACCAAGAGTAGTAATCATTTTCGAAAGCATATTAAATACAGAACCCATTATTTGCACTAACCTGCTTAGGTCTTCTTCCCTAATATAATGCAATCGAATACATATCGTTAAAGCCGTGTCGGTTTCGACAAGTGATCCCCGTGCCACTTCATAATAACGTTTTCGTTCACGACGAGTATTCCGTGACGCCCCTTCTGCGATATTCATCGCTATTGACAAGGAGGCCCTGCGTATCTGACTAACCAGGTTAAATTTTTCGGCAGCCGGTAGATGGCTGGTGATGCGATAACATTCCTCAACAATGTCGACGGAAAGGGCATAAACATGCAGCTTCTTATGTTTCAGATCCATTAGCATTTTTCGAAGCTAGAATGGAAATCCGATCAGTCATTTGGTGTTTTTCTTTCTCGCCAGCCGTTTTTTTCTTATCGGAATACCGTAGAAATCCCAATGGTTGAATGGACATTTTGTTGTAAGGCAATATCTAACCCATGCCTTATGCCTTCTGCCCTATGCCCCATGCCTTATGCCCTATGCCTTATGCCCATTCCCTCAAGTTTTGTTCATCTAAACAAAATACTTACATTTGTCTAACAATAATTTTAGACAAGCCTAAAAACAGAAGATGAAACCCTGGGTGCTGATTCTCTCAATGCTGCCACTGGCGGCCGTTTCGCAGGATACGGCTTTCGCAACCTTCGGGCGCGACTCGATGGAGCAGGTGGTGATCACAGGCACCATGCGCGCTGTAAAACACTCCGAAAGCCCCGTGCCCGTGGAAGTTTATACACCGAAGTTTTTCATGAAGAACCCTTCACCTTCCATGTTCGATGCCATGCAGATGGTGAACGGTGTGCGCCCTCAATTAAATTGCAATATTTGTAACACGGGCGACATTCACATCAACGGCCTTGAAGGCCCCTATACAATGGTGCTCATCGATGGTATGCCTATCGTGAGCAGTCTCGCCTCAGTTTATGGATTGGCTGGTATCCCAACTTCGCTCGTAGAGCGAATAGAAGTAGTGAAAGGTCCGGCTTCTTCACTCTACGGATCTGAAGCCATTGGTGGTCTGATCAATGTTATTACTAAAAACCCGTCCTCCGCTGCGACCTTATCGGCCGACGTATCAGGCACCACATGGGGTGAATACAATACCGATATCGCTGCAAAATACCGGCTGGGAAATAAAGTAAATGCATTGCTCGGCGTGAACTACTACAAGTATGGCACGCCGCACGATCACAACCACGACCATTTTACCGACGTGACCCTGCAGGATAGGATTTCATTGTTCAATAAAATTGCCTTCAATAGAAAGAACAACCGCATCGCAAACATCGCAGCGCGTTACGTGTATGAAGACCGCTGGGGTGGCGAAATGAACTATAACAAGAATTTCCGCGGAACTGATAGTGTTTACGGAGAAAGTATCTACACCTCGCGTGTTGAACTAATCGGAAATTATCAATTGCCCCTGAAGGAAAAGATGATGTTCTCCTATTCGGCCAACAGCCATCGGCAGCAATCCGCTTATGGAACCACTATCTACAATGCATTGCAGCAAGTCGCGTTCGGTCAGCTCACGTGGGAAAAGGAAATTCGCAAAAAGCATGCGTTGCTAATGGGAGCAGTTGCGCGTTATACTCATTTTAATGATAACACCCCTGCTACTTTCGATACACTATTTAATCGGGATATAGCAGAACGGGTATTGATACCAGGCATCTTCGTGCAGGACGAAATCACCCTCCATCCCAAACAAAATTTATTGGTTGGCGCCAGGTACGATTACGATCCACGGCATGGAAACATCTTCACTCCACGACTCGCTTACAAATATTCATTGTCAAGAAATGATATTTTGCGGTCAACGCAGGAACGGGTTTCAGGGTGGTGAATATTTTTACGGAAGACCATGCAGCACTCACGGGTGCGCGCGCCGTAATTATCAGCGAAGCATTGAAGCCGGAAAGAAGTTACAACGCAAACATCAACTACCTCCGGAAAGTGTACGGTCAACATCACTGGTTCACCTTCGATGTTTCCGCCTGGTACACGCATTTCACCAACCGTATTGTTCCTGACTATACCACTAACACAAACCAGATTATTTACAACAATCTGAAAGGATATTCGGTGTCTAAAGGAATTACAGCAAATGTTGAGTATGGTTCGCATCATGGAATCCACGCAAGTATTGGAGCCACGCTGATGGACGTATCCATCACCGATAAAAGCAACGACAAAACGCACCGAAGCCGCCAACTGCTTACTGAAAACTGGGCAGGCACATGGTCGGTCTCGTACAAAGAGCCATTTACTTCAATTTCTATCGACTATACAGGAAATGTGTACGGGCCCATGCTTTTGCCGCTGCTTTCGCAAACAGATCCGCGGCCCGCAAAATCACCGGTGTGGAGCATCCAGAATATTCAATTATCGCGTGAGCTGTTCAGCAATTTTGAGATTTATGGCGGTGTGAAAAACCTGCTCAACTGGACACCCGCGAAAAATACGCCCTTCCTCATTGCAAGAGCGAACGATCCGTTCGATAAGCAATTGGATGTGGACAATCCTTACAACCTCACTTTCGATCCGAATTACGTTTACGCTCCTAACCAGGGCATCAGGGGATTTCTTGGTTTGCGTTATAAAGTGAAGTAAAAGTCAGCGCTCGAAGAAAGCTACTGAACCGCCTACCCATTCCTTGTCTTTGTTGTAACGGGTACCAATCATTTTACCTTTACTCAGGCGCGCAAGGTTAATTACAGGAACAGGGCGCGACGCACCATCTTCCCAGAGATACATCATTCTTATTTCCGTTTTTGCAGGTCCATCGGGCGTTTCAATGACATCTGCATAATTCACTTTCCGCTGGAGTATCCAATTCCAGGGATCGTTTATATTGTCGAGGTCTTTCTGACTAACATCTATTACAACCCCCTGTCCTGCGAAAGAAAAGAGAGGTTTCAAAACAAATTCATCAAGATTTGCGGGAAGCTGTTTTATCTCCTCGAGAAAATACGTTTCCGGAACCGAGGGGTGCGATACTAACGGCAAGGTGTATTTGCTTATCCGGTAAAACCAATCGGGATGGGGAACCCATTCCACGTTCAGCTGGTCACGTATATCCACAAACGATCCCAGATCAGTTCGCGAATGAAGCTCATCGAAAATTAGCCGGTTATAAATACGTTTTATCAGGATCTCTCTTCCATCGCGCAGGTAAAAAAGACCATCGCCTTTTTTTATCAGGTCCGTTATACATACCGGCTGAATTCCGGTCTTATCCCGCGTCAGGTAGAAGTCGATACGCGTTTTTTGTTCATGCGGTTTTATTTCCAGGAGCACAACATTTTCCGCGGCATGACTTCCAAGAAGAACTTTATTCAGGAATGAAAAATAACTGTCCTGGTCAAGTCCGCCCAGGTATTGGCTGAAGTTTGGCGGCACAAAAAGATGCTTACGCATGATTTCCGGGAATATGGCCTGGAAAGCATAGAGGCTTGGGAATCCCTGCATCTCGATAAGCATGGGCTCTAATTCTCCGCTTGTGCCGTGACACACCCCAAAATCAAAAACGAGCGTCTGTGGAAAACCGTAATTGCCTTTTACTTTCTCATTGGGAGGAATGCTATTGTCGGTCAGCTTGATAAAGCGTGGATCCACCACGTGGTCGATAATGGCTTCGCAGGCATCAAGCATTAACCGGGTAAATTTTTTGGGAATAAATACCGGTGTTTCGGCCAGCCTGAATTCTCTTGCTCCCGGATGTAGCGCATCAAGCTCGTGAAGAAAGTCGTTGTACTTTTTTGTTGTAAACGTTTTGTTATACTGCCTACGAAATTCAGGAATCATAATGCCGGAACTATAAACGGTGAGCGGCTAAATTAACAGAAAGGCCTGACCGAACTAAAAAGAAAAAGCCGGTTTTATAAAAACCGGCTCTTCTATAAGGGATACTAATCTAAATCTTACTTGATTTGAACGCTGCTTGTATCGGGCTGCGGAGTTGGCTGAGTTGTATCTGTTGGTACAGTGTCATGCTTAAGTGCTCCAGGAGCTACTGTTGCATTTGTTGTTCCAGCCATGGTGAACGTCAATACTCCAAGTCCCAATGCTGCGGCTAAAAGGATTCTTTTCATAAACTTCAATTTTTAAATTGTATTAAATAATACCACCCAACCGGGCAGTTGTCACTTGCCTAACTTTTTGATTATTAAGCTATGACAGGCAATCTCACGTATTTCACAGGCATTGATACCCTATAGTAATAAGAATTGTGCCAAAAAATTTTCCGGGGTAATCAGGGGGGTATTTTTTCAGATTCCTTTTAGCCTTTCCGGGCCGTTTGTGCAGAGTAGGTACTCTCGAAAATTTTGTCGGCATTCGCGGCTTCAAATCCTTCGCGGCGATGTTCACGCGTCACTTCGCTTAAAGACAGATGTTGGAACTCCGGTAATATTCTACGCTCCGCAAATTCAACATATGAACCTGGTATCTGATGTTTATCTCCGTGTGCAAACGGTGCTTCAATCATATGTGCGACAGTCGAGCTTTGTAATAATCCACCGTCCGGACTTTTCTTGATTTTACCTGATGAATCATTCAATACAAAGCCATGTTGTTCAAGAAAACCATTAAACGCTGCGATGGTGTTAAAACCCTCTTTAAGATTGTGTACGCTGATGGTAAAATGATTCAGATAATACCTGTTATAAATTGCCCACGCGGCATATTCACTTTCTTTGGCCAACGCACTGTAATCTTCCCATGAAGGTAATCTCCACAAACCACTGTGTAGAAATTCATCTACCTGTTGTGCATTATTAAGGTCAAGTTTATCAACGGGGTCAGAAACAACTTCGTTTGTATAACTCCGTATGATGTTCTGCGATCCAGGTGAGAGATCGTTAATTCGTAATTCGCTGATAAAAATCCGTGGATGATGAATATTCTCCGGAGCATACCAGTATGCATTCAATTTCTTTTCGGGAAAAAAATATGCGTCCCTTTTTGTATAGCCGTAATGCAGAAATATTTTTTCAAGTGATTGAATGCCGAGGTGTGGAACACCTAGTGTGCGAAATGCTATGTGATCGTTTTCAATTTCTGAAGGATCGGCGATAATTTTCTCTTTTAACATTGCCTGGAATATAGCCTTCACATCAGGTACACGTTCCTGGTACCTGCGCATCAATCCATCGAGCACTTTTTGTAATGTGGCTTGTTTGTCGAGCATTTTTCAGAGGTGCATTTGTACGAATGGTAAAGTTATCGTTTCACAGGAACATCTTTCAGCGGGGTTTCCGCTATTTTTGCAGCTATCTAAAACTGGAACAACCACATGCAACGATTTTATTCCGTGCTGCTATTTTGTACAGCATTGCTGTTTTCTACTTCCGGCTTTTCGCAGGAAAAATCAAACTATGATCCCCATGAAGCTTTCGCGGCAGATTTTTACACCGAAAACGGTGATGAATTCCGCACTGCCGACGGTCGTCCCGGTCCTGCTTACTGGCAGAATCGTGCCGATTATGCCATCGACGTTACGCTCAACGATGTAGATCATTCTATTACAGGCGCTGTCCAGATTACCTATACCAATAACAGCCCTTACGACCTTCCGTTTATCTGGGTACAACTCGACCAAAATATTTACAACCAGAAATCCCGTGGAGTAGCTACTACCGCCATAGAAGGCGGCCGATGGGCAAACAGGAATCAATTCAACGGCGGCTACACCATCAGCTCCGTAAAATTGAATGGTAAAGACACGTTAAAAAATACCATCAACGATACAAGGATGAAAATTGACCTTCCTATGCCACTAAAAGCAAAGGGAGGTAAGATCACATTCACTATTGCTTACAAATTTGTGGTTCCGGAATACGGTACAGACCGAATGGGCCGACTCCAGACTAAAAATGGCTGGATCTATGAAATCGCGCAGTGGTTTCCCCGGATGGCTGTATACGACAACATACAAGGCTGGAATACCCTGCCGTACCTCGGCCAGGGAGAATTTTACCTGGAGTATGGCGACTACACTTACAACATTACCGCACCTGCCAATCACATCGTGGTGGGTTCGGGTGAGTTGCTGAACCCGGCCGACGTACTTACCCAACAACAGCAGCAACGTTATAATGCTGCCTCTAACAGCGATAAAACAGTTCTGCTTCGCTCAGCAGCGGAAGTAACCAACCCTTCAAGCAGGCCAACAAAGTCTAAGAACCTTACCTGGAAGTTTCGCTGCGAAAACGCCCGCGACGTGGCATGGGCAAGCTCAAAGGCCTTTGTCTGGGATGCGGCCCGTATCAACCTGCCTGGTGGTAAAAAAGCACTGGCGATGTCGGTCTATCCTGCTGAAG
This sequence comes from Bacteroidota bacterium, assembly GCA_023423015.1. Taxonomy (GTDB): domain Bacteria; phylum Bacteroidota; class Bacteroidia; order Chitinophagales; family Chitinophagaceae; genus Flavitalea. Next base: position 3,278 of record JAFAGE010000299.1, on the reverse strand, counting down.
CAGCCAGCGATACCGCATGGGGCAGGTCCACAGAATATGTAAAACATTCTATCGAGTTCTTCTCCAAATATCTCTATCCTTATAATTACCCTGTTGCCGTTAATGTGGCTGGTATTGTAGGAGGTATGGAATACCCGGGAATTGTATTCTGTTCGGCTCGCGCCAGCCGTGTACGCCTCTGGGGTGTTACGGCACACGAATTCGGGCATGCCTGGTTCCCGATGATTGTTGGCACCAATGAACGTAAATATGCCTGGATGGATGAGGGTTTCAACACCTTCATCAACCTGCTCGCAGAGAAGGATTTTAATAATGGCGAATACAGTGGCGCCAGGTCGATGACCGGGCCGAGAGTGACGCCGGCGTTTTTCCACGACCGCTCACAAAGCATATACACTGCACCAGATGTGGTTCAACCGAGGAACCTGGGTATTGTAGCGTATTATAAGCCCGCTTATGGCCTCCAACTCCTTCGGGAATCTATCCTCGGCCCTGAGCGTTTCGACAGCGCTATGCGTTATTATACGCACCAGTGGGCTTTTAAACATCCCACACCTTACGACTTCTTCCGCGCGATTGAAAACTTTAGTGGTGAAACGCTCGACTGGTTCTGGCGCGGTTGGTTCCTGAATCAATGGAAGATTGACCAGGCTATTACGGATGTGACATACGTAGACAATGATCCCGCAGGTGGCGCAATTATCACCATTCGTAATCTCGAAAAACTTCCAATGCCTGTGACACTGGATATCAAAGAAAGCAATGGCAAATCAACCCGTGTAAACCTGCCGGTTGAAATCTGGCAACACGGCGACACCTGGAAGTTTATTCATAAATCTACATCACGCCTCCAGGAAATCACCCTCGATCCGGATAGTCTGTATACGGATGTGAATACGGGGAATAATCGATGGGTAGGGAAATAAGGCAAGGAGGCAGAAGGCGGAAGGCTCGCCCCTTCACATTCCATCTGCCATCTGCCATCTCACATCTGCCCTATAATCACGCCTTCGTCAACTTGAGCTCCTTCGCCACCGCCTTCGGAATATGGTGCTCGTAATGACTTACATACACAAGCGTTACAGGTGTGAGTTTGCAGATCTCATCGATCAGTGATACAAAAAAACGTTGTTGAGCTTCGTCGAGCCCCTGTGTGGGCTCGTCGAGTATCAGGAGGGGAGGATTCTTAACAAGAGCGCGTGCGAGGAGGCAGAGCCGCTGCACATGCACCGGCACCATGTTAAATAAACGCGATTGATATTTTTCTGCGCCGAATAATTTCATCCACTCAATACAAACTTCCTCTTTCTGTGGATCAGACGGCCTGAAAAGGCCCACCGTGTCGTAAAAACCGGATTCAATTACGTGCAGACACGATGATTCTGTTGGAAAATATTGATACAATTCAGGCGATACAAACCCGATTTTTTGTTTTATGTCCCAGATACTCTCACCGGATCCGCGCTTCCTATCGAACAATACAATATTGTTCGCATAAGCCTGCGGATTATCGCCCGTAACAAGGCTAAGTAATGTCGATTTCCCCGAACCATTCGGGCCGCTTACCGACCATCGTTCCCCCTGCTTCACGTGCCAGCTTAGCCGACGCAAAATGTGTCGGCTGTCGTAGGTAACATTTACGTCAAGCATCCGGATAATAGTATCAAAACGGGGATACGGTTGCGATGTAATGAGCTTCTTGAGCAATTCATGATCGTGCGGTTTACTTGCCTCGAAGCGGAATCCTTGTTTTTCGAAAACAGAAATGCGGTCGGCGAATATCACTTTGCGATTATTCATCACAGCAACATGCGACACCGATGAAGGAATTTCACCCGGATTTGTGGCGATAATAACAGTGATACCTGAATCAATGATGTGTTCTAAAATGCGGCTGAATGTTACGCGCGTTTGTTTATCGAGACCGGTCAGCGGATGATCGAGCAGCAACATAAAAGGATTACGCACGAGTGCTGCGGCTATCATCAGCCTTTTGGTTTCACCATTCGACAACATTATTACCTGTTCACTGAGCAGATCCTGCAGGTGAAGCTCTCTCACCACTTTACCATAGTTCCAGTAAGAGTTTGGAACGATCGATTGTTGCGCAATCAGGTATTCATGTACGGTTTGTGCGTCTTCCGCATCGTACGAATTGAAACGCTGCTGGTAATAAAAATCTGATGTATTAGATAAATTACGAAAGTGATGTTTGAAACTAACAAGTTCAATGCCTTTCGCCGAGATGGAACGAAGTGCATCACCATGACCTGAATCGCTGTCGCCTACAATTGCCCAGGTTTGTCCGGGTTTAATGAACTGCAAATCCGCAGGTAAATAATCCATCGCATAAAATTAAGCGGAACAGCCGTTCTTTCTTCTCTCTCGCAGGAAATAGATATATTTAACCTCTTATGAAATACTTGGTTCGTTTATTTCCGCTGCTCACTGCTTTTGTTTTGTTTTCGCTACTGTTTTCATGCAACAACAACAATGATGACAAAATTGTGCTGAAAAAAGATGCCCGCATCATAATGATCGGCAATAATCTCGGTTCGCGCGAAATTCATTTCGGTCATTTTGAAACCGAAATGCACATGCGTTACCCCGACAGTTCACTGTACATCCGCAACATGTGCGATCCCGGGGAAACAGCCGGTTTCAGGCCGCATCCCGGCCGCAATACGCCATGGGCATTTCCCGGGGCAGAAACCTTTCAAACAGAACTTGCACGCAACTCTGCCAGTGAAGGACATTTTGAATATCCCGACCAATGGCTCACGCGCCACAAAGCAGATATTATCCTGGCATTCTTCGGATATAATGAATCGTTTAACGGTCCTGATGGCATTCAAAATTTTAAGGCTGAACTCGACTCGTTTGTAAAGTATACAAAACAGCAACAATACAATGGTGTGTCGGCACCGCAGCTTGCTCTCGTATCGCCAATTGCATTTCAAAATCTCTCTGCGAAATACGACCTTCCTGATGGAAAGAAGCAGAATGAGAACCTCGCACTGTACACGCAGGCAATGAAGGAAGTGGCGGAAGCAAACGGCGTATTGTTCGCCGACGTATTCAACCCTACAAAGAAATGGTTCGATGGTGGAGACAAAGAACTCACGATAGATGGTTCACAGCTTAACGATGAGGGCTATGCGAAGTTTGCCGTTCTGCTTGCCGACAAAGTTTTTGGCGACCAGTCGAAAAAAGCAGAACAACACCACGATCTTATTCACGCTGCCGTGATGGAGAAGAACTGGATGTGGCTCAACGAT
>JAFAGE010000294.1 GCA_023423015.1 Bacteroidota bacterium | reverse complement strand
ATTCAATTCCCCTGGTAGCAGGCCGTAATTACCGGGAGAGCGATACTGCCAATGAAGTGGTGGTAAATGAAGAGCTGGTACGAAGGTTAGGCTTGACAGATCCCAACCAGGTATTAAATAAAAAACTCGACTTCTGGGATGGCTCTGTGATTGTGACAGTAGTGGGAGTTATGAAGGATTTTCATACTGCATCATTGGAAAATCCGATAGTTCCTGTGCTGACAGGAACAGCTAAAAACACATATGGTATATGTAATTTGAAGTTGAAGCTGCGCGATGCGAAAACTACCCTTGCAGGTATTGAACAATTATGGAATACTGCTTTTCCAAGCTTTGTGTTTGAATACCGTTTTCTTGATGAAACGATTGCAAACTTTTACCGGCAGGAGCGCCAGCTGGCAGACCTCTTCAAGATATTTTCAGGCATCGCGGTATTGCTGAGTTGTTTGGGTTTGTATGGGCTTGCATCGCTGATGGCTGTGCAGAAAGTAAAGGAAGTAGGAATTCGCAAAGTGCTCGGCGCAACGGTGAGCCAGATTGTGATGCTGTTCAGCAAAGAATTTGTTTTGCTCGTATTTGTTGCTTTCCTGATTGCAGCCCCGGTTGCCTGGTATTTTATGCAGGATTGGCTGCAGGAGTTTACCTATCGCACCGAGCTCTCGTGGTGGGTATTTGTTGCAGCTGGCCTCTTGACAATATTCATCGCCCTCGCCACGATCAGCGTACACGCAGTTCGCTCAGCGCTTCAGGACCCGGTGAAGAATCTCAGGACAGAATAGGTGGCATAGGGCATAAGGCATAGGGCATAGGGCATAGGGCAGATGGCAGGTGGCAGGTGGCAGGTGGAGTAAGGAGAACGGAGAACGGAGAGCGAACGATTTTCGTTCTCCGCTCTACGTTCTCGTTCTACTTTTTCTCTCACCGCTCACCGACAATCTGCCAAAATCAACTATCTTCCATTATGCTTCGCAACAACCTCAAGATTGCCTGGAGGAGCCTTATCAGAGGCGGAAGCATTTCCTTGATAAATATCGCTGGCCTGTCAATGGGAATGGCTGTTGCCATACTCATCTCTCTATGGGTATGGAATGAAGTTTCATTTGATCGCTATCATGCAAACTACGATCGGATAGCAAAGGTGAGGCAAAACGTAAGCATAAATGGAGGTATTGAAACCTTAAAAACGGTTCCACTTCCATTAGCCCATGAGCTAAGAAATAATTTCAGCGATCTCTTCGAATATGTGGTTTCCTCATCACACAGGCTTAATCATGTAGTTGCTTCGCACGATAAACAGCTTACACAAAAAGGTGCATACCTAAGTGCAGAGGCACCAGATATGTTCTCTCTACAGATGATTGCAGGTGATAGGACTGCTCTACGAGAGAGACATAACATTATTTTGTCCAGGCAAGGTGCAAACGCCTTGTTTGGAGAAGGTCCGGCCCTTGGAAGAAAACTTACGATCGACAATCATCAACAGGTAACTGTTGCTGGTGTGTATGAAAACCTACCCGCAAACACTACGCTTAGCGACCTCGCATTTATTGCATCCTTTGATCTTTATATCAGTAACGAACATTGGATCGCAAGACAACAAGAACCATGGACTAATAATCCAGTTCAACTCTATGTTCAACTCTCAGGCGGATTATCATTTGAAGCTGTTAGTGATCGGATTAGAAATATTATTAAAAATAAAACCGGCGAGAAGTCGGCGCACACAAATGCAGAACTGCTGCTGGAACCAATGAGCAAGTGGCACTTGTATGAGTTTGAAAATGGCATACAGGAAGATGGTCGGATACAGTATGTGAGAATGTTTGCCATTATTGCGTTTTTTGTTTTGCTGCTTGCGTGCATCAATTTCATGAACCTGAGCACAGCTCGTTCCGAGAAGCGGGCCAAAGAAGTTGGCATACGTAAAGTAGTTGGTTCATTGAGAAGTCATCTTATTGTGCAGTTTTTTCTCGAATCGTTCGTGATGGTTTTTATCTCCCTTCTTGTGTCAATTATTCTTGCTCAATTGTTTCTTCCGTATTTCAACAACATTTACCATAGTGAGTTGACCATCCCGTGGAGCGGTAGCTGGTTCTGGATTTCTTTAATTTTGTTCTCCGCTTCAACCGGGTTGCTTGCAGGTGCTTATCCGGCATTATACCTTTCGTCTTTTATTCCGCTGAAAGTCTTAAAGGGAAACATAGGGTCACCTAAGTCTGCTTTCATCCCTCGTCGGGCTCTCGTTGTTTTTCAGTTTAGTATCTCGGTTACGCTTATAATTTGTACTGTTATTGTGTTCCGACAGATTCGTCATGCAAAAGATCGACCTCCAGGGTATAATCCTGCACACCTTGTATTGGTTCCAATGCTGGGGAGTGATATTGCAGGGCATTTCGATGCATTTAAGAACGAGTTACTAAAAACTAATGTTGTTGATGGTATAGCGACATCAGAAAGCACAACAACCGATATATGGGGTACCGACAAAGAGTTAAGCTGGAGTGGAAAGGACCCCCGTTTACATGTTGATTTTCCGAACACGGGAGTTTCGTCAGAGTACGGCCGAACAGTGGGGTGGAAATTCAGGGAAGGACGAGATTTCTTGCCGGATGCAATGGGGGATTCAAATGCTTTTGTGATTAACGAAGCAGCTGCAAAATATATGGGCCTCGAAAAGGCGGTAGGAGAGATTGTCAGATGGAAGGGTAAACCATATTCAATCATAGGTGTAATCAACGACATGGTAGTTGAATCGCCCTACGAGCCTGTGCGTCCATCTATTTACTGCCTGGCACGCCGCAATGATAATTTTGCTATTATCAGATTGCCTTATGCTGCCGACATAAAGCATGCGCTCTCAACTATTGAGCGGGTATATAAAAAATACAGTGCAGCGACACCTTTCAGTTTCAGTTTTGTAAGCGAGCAGTATCAGCAGAAGTTCTTATCGGAACAGATCGCAGGCGAGCTTGCACGTTTGTTTTCAATATTGGGCATATTCATCAGTTGTATTGGATTACTTGGAATGGCTGCTCATACAACAATGCGGAGACAGAAAGAAATAAGCATCAGGAAAATTCTCGGCGCATCGGCTGGTTCAATTTGGAAATTGCTGTCCCATGAATTTGTGATGCTTATCTGCATCTCCCTTGTAGTCTCGTTGCCTGTAGCAAATTACATGATGAACATCTGGCTTGAGAACTACACTTACCGAACAGATATACCGTGGTGGATTTTTGCGGTGGTTCCTTTCGGCGCCATCCTGATTTCGCTGCTAACAAT
>JAFAGE010000282.1 GCA_023423015.1 Bacteroidota bacterium | reverse complement strand
TTGGGTGCCGCTTGTTCCACGGGCGTGTCTTCCTTTGATGTGCCGCAATAAGAGGTTTGTCGCTGACTTGCATCTTTATGCCCGCGCTGCAAGGCAATTGCATAGTCCTCACATGCAGAAGCAAGATTTCCCAACATTCGCTGTGCTTCTCCGCGTTTAAAATATGCTTCAGTGTTTGTCGTGGTGATGTATGAAGAGTTGATACGAATTACGGTTGAATAATCACGAATTGCTTCCTGGTATTGTTGCTGTCGGTATTCGATTTCTGCTTTGCGGAACGTGGATAGTGCATCGTTTGGATTCATGAAGATTGCCTGCTGAAAATCCTTAATTGCGGCAGAATAATTCTCCAGGTATTCGTATGCAAGTCCACGGTTATAATAAGCAAGCGGTGCTTTGGCGTCGAGCTGAATTGATGAATCATAATATGAAATGCTTTCGCGATATCGGCTCTGATTCATCATTTCTCCGGCCCGATCGAAATACCATTTTGCCGTTCGCCGTACGGGCTTTATGTTCGGCGCTTGCTTTGATGTGTCGGCATTTAATGGAGATTTTATAATTGGCAGATAAACCTGAACACCAACATTGCCGGAATCTGACGTCTGCGCACGCTGGCGGATTTGCACATTCCCGCCGGTGAGTTGTTCAAGAATAGTTTCGACATCTTCAGCTGCACGCATGTATGAAGAATCACTCCATTCCACTGTGATTGCCGTGGCTGTTGCGTTAGTATTCATCCTTATAACGTCGAACCTGGCGGGAAGGGCAAGCTCAAAACGTTCGGCAAGCACCGCATCTGCGGCATTTGCAAGAAACAGCGGGATGTTTGTTGATCTGAGCACTGTAATTGTATCAGAACGGTTTTCAAGTCGAAATGAATCATACCTCACATCGGCATCCTGGTTTGCAGAGATACCCACATAGGCTTGAAGGTTGGATCCGGATAGTGCCAGGTTACGGAATCGAATGGTGCTGTCGCGCACAATCGGAACTTTTTGTTGCTGGTTGCCAATGCGGATTGTGGCAAACAGCGCCGCCTGGTCTGACAGCTGATTTCTAAGAACAATCTCTTTTTCCTGTAAAAATTGCGAACTCCATTTCAACCATGGCAAACGTGACCCGAGAATTCCGCTCAATGCGAGCGCAACGCATGTGGCTAAAAGGAAAATCGACTGCGTTGATAATTTTCGCCGGGTTTTTCTTTTCGCCTGCCGGAGGAACGACTGTGTATCCAGCGACTCATCTGCTATACGTTGTGATTTCAGCAAGGTGCCCTGGCCTGCATCGAGATAACGTTTTTGTGCCGTATCTACCTGTTCACTGTTCAGCACAGCCTGCACATCTAAAGTTTCCTGCAACGAAGGAGTTGCACCCTGGTAAACCTGGGTCAGTAATTTGTTTAGCCGGTAAGCTGCCATCATCTCCTGTTTTGCTGCTGCTGTATCGGAAAGCGTCTTGAACAATTCATCATATACATTGTTCATGGCTTGCCTGGCCACAACTTCAATTTCATTGTTGAGTCGTGTAAGCAGATCAACCTTTAATTGTTCGGGACGTTCCACTCCCTGGAGCCAGGATATCCGACACAGCTTTAGCAGGTTAGAATAGGTAAGAAGGGGTTCATTCCCTCCTTGCTTCCGGTAATGTGTTTCTACAGCATAACCGATTGCCAACGTCATGTTCCAGTGTAATTCGGGACAAACACTAAGCGCACAGGCCCATTGGAAGAGAGCGGGATTATCGGATAGATAACGTTCGAGAGATTCAGCGTCTGTAAGATTCAGAAACCGGCTTTGATAACTTACAGGCATAACTGGCCCGCGGGGAGTTCGTTGCTCGTCGAATGCATATGGTCCTGCGAGTTCGAGTGCTTCAAGATCAGCAGGCAACACGAAAAAGCCGGCTTGTGTCAGCAAACTTTCTTTTTTGTCCCAGTCCAGCGCGTTATATGTTGTAATGAAGATCTTTCTGTCCCAACCTTTAAACCGCTCTGTCACCCAAGGACGGAGCCGGTGTTTGACAGGCGCCACAAAATGAACTGGCTGACCAAAGATGATTAATATGGAACCGGGATAAAGCGCTGCCAATTGTTCCGGATGAAGGCTTCGCAGCGGTGCACTCGTGCTATGTAATACCAGGGGTTGTTTATAATACTCCCAGATTGAAATATTTACCTGCTCCGCGAGAAGTTGCTCAGCGAGATATCGAAACAAATAAGGCGGGTGACTGTGAGCATCTTCGCGGTCGATCAGAACGATGAATTCGGTAGGAGCTGAACCTTGTTTAAATGCAGGTTGCGGTATGCCCCATGCCCGAAGGGTTTTGCGAATAGTTTGGGCAACATCTATTCGCTGGTGAGATGTCAGTTGACGTTTTCGCATCAGATCGGCCAGCGTACGCAACCTGGATTCGGGTGTAATAAAATGAGCGTATGAAGGAAGGTTTAATTCCTGTGGCGAATCAGGTAGCCATTTAACGGTGGGTGAAGCACGAAATAGTCTTTGTTTTCTCCAGATGTAAAATACCGCGGTTAAGATGATTGGCGATACAACGAGAAATAACAAACTCAGTGAAATATTTCGTGTATTCCAGGTTCGCGATGTAACCAATGGTTCGGTTCCTGCCTGGAGAGAAGTCTGAAACGTTTGTTCTTCACGAAGGTCAGCAGTGAGCGAATCAGTGCTGCAATGGATCCCTTTGCAATCCACAACAAGTCGGATATTGTTGAAGTCGTCCGCAGATTTTACATAACTGAAAGATCGCTCAGTTCCTGCAGTTCGTCCGTTCACCAGCCATTGATAGCGATATCGAGCACTATCTCGTGAAGGATTTTGAAATACCGGTTCATATCGCTGCCTGATACGACGTTTATTTGTAGAAGCATTTGTTATTCTTTGAACGGGTGCAGAGATTTGCCCGTTGGTTGTTGATGAGGGGCCCGTTGATGCAGTTTGTTCATCATCTGTTTTGCGAATTGTTACACCAGGCGGAGGTTCGCACCAGACTTTGAACTCCCGGTGCAGGCTGTCGATGATTCGTCCATTCTCCAATAACAATAACACCACTTTTTGATCTCCGGCAGCAGGAAAAGTTTTGTGTACCTGCCATGATCCGCGAATGGTGTCATCAGCAAAATGCCACTCATTTACTAGTTCCCTGCTGCTCGGGTTGTTGGTCACGTCTGCTTTAAATAATACCTCTTTGCCCGCAACAGCCAGATCGATGTTCAATTCTAATTCCGGCGTTGGTTTGTTTCCTGCCCATTGAAATATTAAGATCAATGCTGCTGCCAGCAGAATTGTTCCAATAACAACCGCAATAAGGTGCCGGCGGAGATAGGGTAGAGTGCGCTGCCACAAATTTGTTTGCGGAGGCTTTTGTTGCGATGCATCAGTAATTGTGGGCACAATTGCGGCGAGAGAGCTGTGTTCGCGGAACTCATCATCCATTTTGTCGAACAGTTCGTGCAGAACCTGTTGTTCCTCTTTTGTTCTGCTGAGTACCGGGGATATCAGAAACTTGAGCTTCGCGAATCCTTGTCCCGACTTGAAGGGGGTTCGTTGCAATATGTCCTGGATCATCAGGGCAGCTGCCGGGTTCACCGCAATGTCGTGGCTGCGCAGAAGTCCAAGCAGGTATGTGTGTAGAACTATGGCGCTATGCGGGCTCATTGATATTTTTCCATTAATCTTTTCTGGTCGGCTTCACTTTTCGTGAGGGTAGGTAAGGAGAGGCGAAGAATTTTCCTGCGTGTGTCATCCAGATGATCGAATTGTACCTGGTCGCGGTAAAAATCTTTTTTCTCCAGCATTTTAACCCATTCAAGCAATTCTGAAGTAGTGGGTGTTTTGTCTTTTATCAATTCCCTGATTTTTGTGAATTCCTGTACGGTTGCTTCGGTATTTGCTGCGAGATGTTGTTTCACACTTTTTAAACGATCAGGGTCGTTTTGATATACCTGGTCCAGGTAAGGTCCAATTCGTGCGCTGATGATTTCAATAAGCTCTGCGGGTTCAGGAAAAGGAATGTGATAAAAAAGGCATCTCCTAAGAAACGCGTCTGGTAATGCTTTCTCGAAGTTGCTGGTCATAATCACCAAAACCTGCGTTCCATTGTCC
>JAFAGE010000266.1 GCA_023423015.1 Bacteroidota bacterium | reverse complement strand
CGATGCAGTGGGGCGCGCAACACAACATCCCCATTCAGTTATCATTGCCGGCATTAGGTCCTTTGCAGATTGCGCCCGGCATCAGTTATGCTGAACGCTGGTATTCGCAACGCATCGAACAAACGTGGAACCCAAACGCGAAGAGGGTTGATACGGTGCGCAGCAAAGGGTTTTTTGCACAGCGCGATGTTTCGTTCAGCCTGGGTTTGAGTACCGCCATTTTCGGTATGTTCGATAAATTTGGAAAGAACAGCAGCGTTCGTGCCATTCGCCATGTAATTCGTCCAACAGCATCCATCAGCTATAAGCCCGACTTCAACGGTAAAGATATGCGCGAGGTGCAGGTAGATACAAACGACCTTCGCCGGAAGCGCCGCTATTCCATTTATGAAGGTTCGGTGTTTGCACCATTCACAGGTGGCGCATTCGGAGGTATCAGCTTCGGTATCGACAATAACATCGAAATGAAAGTGCGTTCGAAAAAAGATACCGGCGATGCTGCCATCAGGAAAGTGCGGCTGATTGACGGCTTTGGTATCAACGGATCTTACAACCTGATGGCTGATTCATTCCAGCTTTCTCCAATCCAACTGTATGTACGTAGTACCTTGTTCGAGAAAATCAACGTAACAGCTTCGGGTACACTTGATCCTTACCAAAGCGATGAATTTGGCGATCCGATAGACAAATTTGCATGGGAAGGTGGTAATTTTTCTCTTGGCCGTATCACCAACGCAAGTCTCGCCATCTCTACAAACTTCCGCAGCAAACCGAAAGACGAAACCAAAGAACAGGAGCGACAACAAATGGAAGAAGAGTTAGGGCCAACCACGCTGGACCAGCAACAGGCGGAACTCGACTACATTCAGCAGAACCCTGCAGAGTTTGCTGACTTCAACATACCCTGGTCGTTGAATATTTCCTACTCATTAAACTACATTACGCGATTAACGCCCGATTATAAATGGACGAGTGAAATCAATTCCACGGCCAGCGTAAATGGCGACTTTAATCTCACTCCGCGATGGAAGATGGGCATGAATACTTACTACGATTTCAAGCGATCGGAAATACAGATGCTCACGATGTACATCAGCCGCGAAATGCACTGCTGGCAATTGTCTATCAATGTGACGCCGGTAGGTCGTGTGCGTTCATTCAATATCACCGTTAGTCCCAAAAGCGGTATCCTGCGCGACCTCCGCATCAACCGGACCAGGAGCTTCTACAGTAATCCGGGATTCTGATAATCAATCACCGCCATTCTTTACATAGTAACCACGCATGATGCCGAATACGCGATCGCGTAGTGAGTCGACTGTATCGCCTTCCTGTATATCTATTGCGGGAAGAAAATGAATCTCGAGCGGGTGAGGAAGACAATAAAATGTTTTGGAAGCAGGCAATACCTTCTTAGTGTGAAATATTACACCGGGTATGATTCGTTTTCCTGTTTCCAGCGAAAGGCTGAACGCGCCGCGGTGAAAAGTTTTCATGGGCTCGCGCGTTTTGTTTCTTGTTCCTTCAGGATAGATACACATGTGCAGGCCCATTGCCAGAACAGCTTTCATATTTTGCAAACTCTCTTTCCGGCTTGCATCGCTTTTGCGGTCGACCAACACACTTCCTGACCTGTATAATGGACCAAAGATGGGAATGCGGGCCATTTCAATTTTCGCAATGGTTTTGTTTCCACCCGGGATAGAAGGAGAGGATATGGGCACATCCATCAACGAATTGTGATTACAGAGCACAATGAAGTTCTCTCCTTTGATGAAATTTTCTTTTCCACGGACCCGAAGCGGACACCCGACCAGCCAGAGGAAGATATTGATCCAGACACGCGTCCACGAAATCAGGCGGTATGTTTTACCGGGATCTTTCATCGGGTAAATGAAGATGAAGAACGGTACCAGGAAGATCAACATCGTTGAAACAAACATCACAAGGGTCCAAAGCGCCCAGATTCTTGCAAATATTTCTTTCAGAATTTTCATAGTCAGTCAAGCGCCCAGTCGATGGGATCAACCCCGTTTGCGACCAGGTATTCATTTGTTTTTGAAAAATGTCTGCACCCAAAGAAACCATTATTTGCGGAATAAGGTGAAGGGTGTGCAGCCTTTAAAACCAGGTGTCGTGTTTCATCAATCAATACCTGCTTTTCCTGTGCAAATTTTCCCCAAAGCAGGAATACGATGTTTTTTTTGACGGAAGATATTTTACCGATAACGGCGTCGGTGAATTCTGTCCAGCCGATTTTCGAATGGCTGAGCGGTTCGCCTTCACGAACTGTGAGGCATGAGTTCAGCAACATTACACCCTGCGCGGCCCACCGGGTAAGATCTCCGTGATTTGGTATGGGTATACCGATGTCGTGGTTTAATTCTTTAAAAATATTCACCAGCGAAGGTGGGGGACGAACGCCGCGTTGCACTGAAAAACTTAGCCCGTGCGCTTGTCCCTTACCGTGATAAGGATCCTGGCCAAGCAGCACTACTTTCACATGATCGAATGGTGTGGTATTAAAAGCATTGAAAATAAGAGATCCGGGAGGGTAAATAACTTTACCCAATGCTTTTTCTGTTTTGATGAATGTTACGGCTTCGAGGAAGTATGGTTTGCTGAATTCGTTTTTTAGAACAGTCTTCCAGCTTTCTTCGATTTTAACTTCCATGGTGCGCTAATTACAACGAATCAGGCACTTTGCAGCATAAAATTTTCGCGTGAAGGGTGTGCGTTCTTTTTGAAGTCCATATTGATCACCTTCTTCAGTGTTTTGATGATGTTCTCAAAAGAAGTTGGTTTTACCACGTAAAGATTCGCCTTGAGGTCGTAGCACATATCTACATCCCGGGGATTGTCTGAAGTAGTATAGATGATCACCGGCAGCCAGTCGAGCTTGCGGTCGGAACGAATTTCGCGCAGGCATTCGATGCCGTTTTTTACCGGCATATTCAGGTCCAGAAAAATCAGGTCGGGCAACATCTCCTTAGAGAGATATCGCATCAGCTGTTCGCCATCTTCCGCAAAGGAGAGAAGGATAGACGAGGTCATGAGGTCTGCCGCCTGTGTAAACAGGAGCGCATCATCCGTGTCGTCGTCGGAAAACAAGATATGGGTGCTTTTTTTCTCCTGTTTAAACATGAGGTTCACGAATTGAACACCAAATAAAATCCGTTTTTTTTATTCATTCAAATAAAATAGCAGGGTGTAAGTATTTCTCCTTATGAAAGCATAAGAATATCATGGCATAATTGCCGGATTAACAGTGTTTTTAATGTTTTACAGACATGGGTTAGTTACATTCAACCATAGCAAAACCCGGCACCGTGGAGAATCTCAATCAACACAATTTTTCGACCTTCTTACCCGTTTCTATGTGCGTGGTAAGTACCCGTTCCAAAACCCTAAATTCTACCTTATGAATTACTTCATGGAAAATGAGCAGGATTACCTTGCTGCCAAGTTCCACATCAACGACAGCCACATTGCACAGGCAAGCCACCTGGCATACCTCAAGATCCAGAGCTGGAAATTCGCCCTTCGCACACCTACCATCGGGAAAAGATATCGCCAGGAAGCCCAGGAACTGATCAACAAATCGTTCTGCAGTTTTGTTCCAAACAGCTATGTGTTGAGTGAAGAAGGTTACTACTTCGCTCCCCTGAACTAATCCATCCGCAAACCCTTAACATGGCATTACTATTTCCCGACAAGAGAAAAGCAATTACAGGCGAATTTTTTATCAACGATAGCCGCATCAGGCACCACAGCAAAAAGGCTTATAAAAAGATCCGCAGCTGGAAAACATCGTTTACTGTTTCGGAAGAAGCAGAGTTGCACTACCAGGAGCAATTCGACAACCTGGTGAGGCAATCGTTCTTTAACCTTGTATCGAACAAATACATCCTTGTTAAAGAAAAGTTTTCCGAAAGACCTATCAACAACTAAGTTTCACTTTTCCCTTTTCACTGAAGCGATTACCTTTCGCGAATGAAACCGGTTTATATTCTCGGGCGTGCACGCACACCCATTGGCAGTCTTAGTGGATCGCTTGCTGCATTAACTGCACCGCAGCTTGGTGCAATTGCCATCAGGGCGGCATTACAAAGAAGCGGAGTTTCGCCCAACCAGGTGCAGGAAGTATTTATGGGTAATGTGGTGAGCGCAGGCATCGGCCAGGCTCCTGCCCAACAGGCAAGCATCTACGCAGGAATTCCAACCAATGTTCCCTGTACTACCGTAAATAAGGTTTGTGCCAGCGGCATGAAAGCAATTATGATGGGCGCGCAGTCGATCATGACCGGCGACAACGACATTGTAGTGGCTGGTGGAATGGAAAGCATGAGTAATATCCCTTATTATCTCGATAAAGCACGTACCGGACTTCGTCTTGGTCATGGTCAGGTGACCGACGGGATTTTGAAAGATGGGTTGTGGGACCCTTACAATGATTATCACATGGGGCAGGCGGGCGAATTATGCAGCCGCGAATATTCCGTAACACGTGAAGACCAGGATGCTTTTGCAAAAGAAAGTTATACGCGAACCATGAAGGCTTATGAGAACGGCTGGTTTGCCGAAGAACTGGTGCCGGTGGAGATTGAGGGCAAAGTGCCTAAAACGATTACTGAAGACGAAGAGTACCGCAAAGCCAATTTTGAAAAGATGCCTTCGTTGAAGCCTGCATTCGATAAAAATGGAACTATCACAGCTGCTAACGCTTCAAAAATTAACGACGGTGCAGCGGCCGTGGTGCTGGTGAGTGAAGAAAAGCTTAACGAATTGAAAGCAGAACCGGTGGCCAGGATCATCGCATTTGCCGACGCGAGCCAAAGCCCTGAGTGGTTTACCACTACACCCATCAAAGCCATGAACAATGCTTTGAACAAGGCAGGCATGCTCATTAGCGAAATGGATTATGTAGAAATTAATGAAGCCTTCAGTTGTGTACCCATCGTAAATGCAAACGAAATGCGAATTCCGATGGATAAGGTAAATATCTGGGGAGGAGCTGTGTCGCTGGGTCACCCTATCGGCTGCAGCGGTGCCAGAATAACGGTAACACTCGCTTCAATTCTCAGAAACAGGAATGCACGCTACGGTATAGCCGGCATCTGTAATGGCGGCGGCGGAGCTTCGGCAATAATTATCGCGAAACCTTAGTGCGGGGTGGTACTCTTACCGGTTGCAGCTTTTTAGGAAAAAGCGGCCAGAGAAGGATTTCCAACAAGTTGAACTTTAACATCTTCAGATTGCCATTCAGATCATACTTCATATACTTATATAAACGAGTGCTGCATCAAAAAAGTTTGATGCAGCGGGCATTTTTTTGATACTTTTGCCCCGCATTTAAAAAATAATTAAGAATGGCGAGAACTATAGCATTCCGCGAAGCACTAAGAGAGGCGATGAACGAAGAAATGAGGAAGGATGAGCGGGTGTTTCTGATGGGGGAGGAAGTGGCTGAATACAACGGTGCTTACAAAGTAAGCCAGGGAATGCTGGACGAGTTTGGTCCACGCCGCGTAATAGATACCCCGATTTCCGAACTTGGATTTACAGCGGTAGCGGTAGGCGCAGCGCAGAATGGCCTCCGTCCCATTGTTGAATATATGACCTGGAACTTCGCAGTGCTTGCACTCGACCAGATCCTTAACACAGCATCTAAAATGCTTGCCATGAGCGGCGGCCAGCTCGGTTGTCCCATCGTTTTCAGGGGACCGAACGGTTCGGCAGGCCAGCTCGGGGCGCAACACTCAACCGCTTTCGAAAGCTATCTCGCAAACATTCCTGGTGTAAAAGTTATTTCTCCTTCTAATCCATACGATGCAAAAGGCCTTTTGAAGGCTGCCATCCGCGACGATGATCCGGTTATGTTTATGGAAAGCGAAGTGATGTATGGCGAAAAAGGTGAAGTGCCGGAAGAGGAATACGTTCTCCCTATCGGGAAGGCAGATGTGAAGAAACCAGGAAACGATGTAACGATCGTATCTTATAATAAGATGATGAAAGTGGCGCTGGGAACTGCTGCTGAATTGGAAAAGGAAGGAGTAAGCGCTGAAGTGATCGATCTCCGCACCATTCGTCCGCTCGACTGGGAAACAGTGCTGGAAAGCGTTAAAAAAACGAACAGGCTGGTAATAGTAGAAGAACAATGGCCAATGTGCAGCGTGTCGTCAGAACTTGCTTACCGCATTCAGAAAGAAGGTTTCGATTACCTGGATGCTCCCGTGAGAAGAATAACGTCGGCCGATGCGCCTTTGCACTACGCACCTAACCTGGTGGCTGCAGCCTTACCTGATGTAGCCAGAACGGTTAAGATTGTGAAAGAAGTGATGTACGTAAAGAAATAACCCCACTTAAAAGAAATAACCGGAAGCCCTGAAGCTTCCGGTTTCCATTCTTACCCTAAAACTTTAAAGGCACTGGCGAAAACCATCAGGACCCCGTACATACAGCTTAACAGGGCCCCACTTACAAAAGCCAGCTTTATTACGGTACTGCCTACCGAGAAATCGTTCTTGACGTGCACGTTGTTTTTCATAAGTTTTTCAGTTGAGTAATGGATTGCGTGATTTCAGCTCTAAAATAGCACCCGGCGAGCCACCCTACAAGGTGTTTTATCGCCGGAAATTGTCTTTGGAAGACAGTATTTTCCTCATTTTTTAAGCCCTCCTGTATGTTAAATTCCTAAAACTTTATATCGTTACTTTTGACGCCTAATTAGTTAGGCTATGTTTGCAGACTTAAAATGATTTTTACCGATTATGTCTAATATTCTGATCATTGACGACGAAAAAGCGATAAGAAAGACACTTTCCGAAATATTATCGTACGAAGGATACAAAATAGAAGAAGCCGGAGATGGAGAAGAGGGATTGCGCCGCTTCAGGGACAAAACATTTGATGTGGTGCTTTGCGACATCAAGATGCCCAAAATTGACGGTATTGAGTTCCTCGACAAAGTAAGGGAGCTGAATCCGGACGTACCTGTTATCATGATTTCTGGCCACGGTACCATAGAAACAGCCGTGGAAGCCGTTAAAAAGGGCGCTTACGACTACATTGCCAAACCACCGGACCTCAACCGCCTGCTGATCACCATCCGGAACGCGATGGATAAAACAAACCTGGTTGCTGAAACGAAGGTGCTGAAAAGAAAGGTGAGTAAGGTTGAGGACATGATCGGCGAATCTGAACCCATTCAGAAAATCCGTGAAACCATCGATAAGGTGGCACCAACCGACGCCAGGATTTTAGTTACCGGCGAAAATGGGGTAGGAAAGGAGCTTGTTGCGAAATGGGTTCATGAAAAGAGTAACCGCGCCGGCGGACCGCTCATCGAAGTGAACTGCGCAGCCATCCCCAGCGAACTGATCGAAAGTGAACTGTTCGGCCACGAAAAAGGCTCGTTTACATCTGCTGTTAAACAACGTATCGGAAAATTTGAGCAGGCACACACAGGAACGCTGTTTCTCGACGAGATCGGCGA
>JAFAGE010000182.1 GCA_023423015.1 Bacteroidota bacterium | reverse complement strand
ATTCAATTGTGTCGCTCCAGGTGGTGAATATAGATGGCGATCCCGTGTACCAGGTACGCTATATTGATAATGAAGCGGAACATCATTCTCATTCGCGCAAGGTAAAGGTGCAACTTGCTGACGCGCAAACAGGCAGACTTATACCTCCACTATCTAAGGAACAGTCAATCGCGCTTGCTATTTCGCGATTCAACGGAAGTGAACCTGTTAGAGATGTTGCTTATTTAGAGAGTACTGGCGGCCATCATGAATATAGGGCTAGCCCTCTTCCTGCATATGCCATAACGTTCAATAACGATGCTAATACCACCGTTTATGTTGCGAGTGAATTGGGTACTGTTCAGAGTTTCAGAAACGAGAAATGGAGAATATTTGACTTTTTGTGGATGACGCACACCATGGACTATCAAAGCAGAGACAATATTTCAAATTACCTGCTCCGGATCTTTTCCGTTTTTGGTTTGATAACTGTGTTAAGTGGTTTTGCGTTATATTTTATTAGCTCCAGGAGATTTCGCACTTTCAGGCACAACAACCACCACTCTGCGAAATACTATAAATAGGCGAAAAGAAATTACAATTTCGCTGCATGAAAAGAAAACGCGAAAAAAAGGGTCTGTGAAAAATTCACAAACCCTATAAAATCACTTCTCACCTTTCACTTCTCACCTTTCACCTAAGTGACCCCCCTGGGGCTCGAACCCAGGACCTACTGATTAAGAGTCAGTAGCTCTAACCAACTGAGCTAGGGAGTCATTCCGCATTGCGGGCTGCAAATATACAATAGATTCAGTTTTTCCCAGACATTTGTTCCGGAAGTATTCACGGCAATACCGCCTGATCCCTTACCTCCACAACCCTGTATGCCACACGGCTCCTGCCTTCTTTTTTCGCCGTATATGCAACAAAAAACCTCCGCTCGTTCAGCGGATATATCACCGGAAAGCTGCATGCCTCTTCGCCATTTGTGATGTATGTGGCAGGCACCAACTCGTCGTTTCCCTCCCGCACCTGCACTCCTATCCGCTTCAATTCCGCACTGCCGGGAGACGAATACTGGTCCCACACCACCGTTGTCAGGTTCTTTCCTAATGTTGCCATCTGCGGATGAGATCCCGTTGGCGTTATCCGCTCGTGATGTGCAATGTCGCCACCAGTCGCTGCACACGACGCATAGTACGTTCCCGAGTTTGATCCCCCGGTGAACCAGGAATACTGTAATCCATCTTCATTCTCCGTCATGGCAGGACCCGTATGCGGACAAGCATTAATCACCCAGTTGTCGTTACTGATGCGACGCGGAGCTGAAAAAGTTTTTCCTGCATCAGTCGACATGATCGTCACCATGTCGCGGATGCTGTCTTGTATAATCGCGCGATACAAAACGTGAAGGTTGCCTTCTTTATCAGGGAACAACACTGTGCGGCAACACTGGCAGGCGGGTTCGCTAACGAGTTTGCCATCTGAGAATCCGTTTCTGCCGTTGGTGGTGGAATAATAAACACCTGAACCTACAGTGCTCAGCGTTTTCCGGTTATCAAGCCACACAACACCAGCTTCGCCACCGGGCAAAATTGCCACGTCATAATAACGCTGGTCGTACGAAGCTGTGTCGCTTACCAGGCTACGGGGCCTGCTCCATGTTTTCCCTGCATCGAATGATTGCACATAATTGACAAGACCAGAATACTTATTGTGCTTATTCGGATTGCCTACACCCCACAATGCAATGATTTCACCCGATGGCTTAAATATAATTTTGGGAAGATTTTCTCCGTGTGGCTGAATATTACCGCTGTTCGGAATAACGACAGGTGCAGAAAATGTGGCTCCATCTTTACTGACTGCATAACAAAAAGCAAACGTTGAATCATCATTCATTCTCACCCAACTCAACACCACGTTGCCAGCGTAGTCTTTTGTCACGTACGCACTTTGTCCCTGCAGCGAGTCCAGGTACACCTGACTACCAGGTATCAATTGAGCATGCTCCGGTTCATGCTTACATGAAACAGCAGGCATCAGAATGATGATTGCTAATAATTTTCTGAACATCATGGTGCTTGTTTTTTGAAGAGGCTGGCCAGATCGCAGGATACACCCACATTAAAATTGCGGGGCTCTGCAAGCTGGTAGCTGTAACCAAATGCACTTTTAGATGTGATGAGTGAATAATAGCTGTTGGTAACATTCATCACGTTCACCCAGAATTCCACGGATCCGCGCTGGTAGCCTGTGCGTACATTCAGCACCCTGTAGCCTTTATAGCTGGCTGTATTTTGCGGGTTAACGAAATATTCACCGATGTGCTGCAATTCCATTCCAAGCCTGAGCCCCTTCACAATGGCTGGCTTGTACCAGATTTCACCATTATACATCCAACGGGGTGCGTTGTTCATCTCATTGCCGTTGTACGATATACCTTTCTCGGCGTATTCTACAAAGCGGTGCCTGCTATATGCTCCGCCGAACCGGAACGAAATATTGTTTACCGGTGTAGCCAGCACTCCAAATTCAATTCCGCGATGGGATGTTTTCCCGGCATTCTGGTTGGCAAACGATCCATCATCCAGTTTTACCGAAATGATCTCGTTTGTTCCATTTAATATGTATGCACTTACATCTACACTCAATTTTCCTTTCACCAATTCTGCCCAGCCTCCTATTTCGTAATTATAAAATACCGAAGGTTTGATGTCGGGCACTTTTACTCCGGTGTACAACTCGGTTACCTGCGGAGGAACAAAACCCTCGCTGTAATTGGCGTATACGCCGGTTCTCTTCGAAAAATTATATGTAAATCCAATCTTCGGACTCACACGGTGGAAATACGACAAAGTATCTGCCGAACCGCTGAAAGAAGACGGCGTGAGATGATTGTCAAAATCATACCTGAATAAATCGTAACGCAGGGAACCAACGAGCTTCAATTTTGGAAAGGGACTTATGGATCCTGACACGAAAGCCGCGTAATTGTTCAGGCCGGTTCGATAATCCGTAAGCACACTGTCGGTTTCCCTGTAACCAGTGTATTTTGTTCGAAGCGTGTCTTTACTGATGCGGATGTACCTGGAGATATAAGATGATGGACTGATATCCATTGACAGCCCTCCCGTAAGTTCTGCATCTCGGAAGTTGAACGACTGCCTGTGTTTAGCAATGATCGAAAAACTTCTGAAAGAGCTTTCGTTTATCTCTCCATGTGCGAGACCCTTCTCGCCAACGAATACATTTCCCTGTCTCCGGTAATCGTCCTTAATCCGGTATGCCGGATTTTGAGCGATGCTGTTGTTACGATACAGGATTGATACAGTTGAATTCGCATGCGCGGACCAGCTATGCAGAAAGCTCGTGCGGTGACGAATGGCATTTACCTTCCGGTAAGTAAATGTTTGCTGGTTTTTAAAAGTTTTTGAAGCAAACATTGCGCTATCTATACCGCCCGACATGTCGCTATAATAATTCAGCCAGGTAAAACTATTTGAAATAGTGCTCCTGTCCGACAAGCGGTAATCCGCCCGCAGTGTAACTATTCCTTTGTTGAAGTCGCTGTATTCCAGGTAACCATTGCGTTTGCCCGCATAATATCCACTCGCAGCAAAACCCCATTTTCCTTTGGAGAATCCGGACACTATATCCATCCTGCGATAACCGATATTATTTACCTGTGAGCTCAGCTTCAGCACAGGCACAGCAGGCGGAGCAGATGTAAGAAAGTTTACTACGCCACCGATAGCTTCGCTTCCATATAGCGAGGAAGACGGACCTTTAATAACTTCTATCGACCGCGTTGCAGCCAGGTTCATTTCCAGGAGAGCATTATGATTATACAACCCGGTAGTGCGT
Organism: Bacteroidota bacterium; assembly: GCA_023423015.1. Lineage (GTDB taxonomy): Bacteria > Bacteroidota > Bacteroidia > Chitinophagales > Chitinophagaceae > Flavitalea. The sequence goes on along the minus strand of JAFAGE010000182.1, from coordinate 3,948 downwards.
ATAGGAATACCGTCTTCCAGGTAAAGAAACAGACTCTTTGTTGTCATGGGTTGCCTGATGCTCATCTGGTGTTGTTCATTGCCCAGGCTCACCATGTTTACCCCGCTGATTTTATTAAGTAATTGGTCGGCCATCGTAGCCTTTGTATCGTGAATCATTCTTGTGTTCACCACGCTGATGGCAATTGGCGCCTGAGAACGTTGAATCCGTTGTCCATGAGTGGCGGATACAACAACATCCTGTAATAGCGAAGTGGCAGGCTTCAGCGTAATTATCAAATCAGATTCAGATTGTTTTATCGTCTGCGTTGTGTATCCAACAGAAGAAACCTGCAACAACGCACAATTGCAAGGCATTTGAAATTGTCCTTCGGCTTCAGTAGACACCGCACATTTATTGTTCTCATCAGCACATAGTATGGTTGCGCCAGGAATAGCCTCCTTTGTGAGCGCATTGATCACCTGCCCTTTAATGTTAGTTTGCGCATGCGTATGCATACTCATAAGAACAGGTACGGCGATGATAAACAGTTGTAGTAACTGTTTCATTCCAGTATATTTTCGTAAATAATCAGGTTGAATTGATGCACGCAAAAGCGGGCATTTATGAAGGAATCATGCCGTATAAGCGGGTGGATGGAAAACCGCGCGATTGAAACCTTCAGCTACAGCGGTTCTTAAGAGGGTAAAATTATAATTGACAATAACAGTAACATCTGCATCAATCAAAGATATCGCTGATGGTTGCGAATAAAATTCAGATTGATTCTGGAATTTACGTTCCGGTGCCTGTTGTTCCTGTTGTTCGGCTTCTTTGAGTTTCTTCATCATCACACACTTACCATTGCAGTGCATTTGTGGCCGCGCTTTGTTTTCGCACTTCTTAAGAAATGAAGAAGTATTCGTAAAATAATCAACTACAATAAATGTGCGGTTGAACAGTTGAAGTGCGAATGCCGCCAGGATTAATATGACACTTAGCGCCCTAAACATCTGTACAAAGGTATTCACAGGATGAATACGGTGAAAGAATCAGAGCAGTTGCTTTTAAAAATAAATTTGAGCGCACATGACAAAAATCATTTTTTCGGATTGAAATGCTATTCTTCGGCGTAAGTCAACATGCCGTTGATCATGCGGGCAGGTGATATTAGCTCATGTTCGTCGGCTTTATTCATGTTCATGATATTAAATACCTTCCATCCTTTGGTAATAAGATAATCGGAGATCAACCTTCGGTGACAGCGCCACCACAATGCTTCCGAACACATGTATGCCGTTTTCTTTTGCGCCGCGATATCCAATAATCCTGTAATTCCATCAAGAAATTCATCTGTGCTCATGAAGTCGGCATAAGCCTGGAATGATTTGCTTCGCCATCCTGTGTTTCTAGATTCGGCGTTCACCTTTCTTCTACCACCTAGTTGTACAATATGAGTGTAGCCGATATTAACCCCGGGCAATGATTGACGAAGCGCATCCGCATGAAACTGCGGATGTGCACGCGATCCGGGAAACCGTCGTACATCAACGAGGTGTTCAATGCCGAATGCCTGCAGGATCTTTACAAATTCTTCAGAACTGTGATTGGAGTGTCCGATGGTCCAGATGGTTTTCATATAACCGCACATCTATTTACGTTATCCATGGAAATTTCGCGCCACGTGTAACCAAAAGCTTTGTTGCGCACTCTGTAGTTATATCAAACAATATAAAAACAACAATCATGAAACAAATGCATCTGTTAAGAGCAGCATGTATCAGCCTGCTGCTGGCCGGTTCAACAACGTTAGTATCTGCACAGAATCAATCGTTATCCGATCCTGAAGTAGCATACGTTGCTGTTACAGCCAATCAAATTGATATTGACTATGCACAGATTGCGAAGCAAAAATCCAAAAATGCTGAAATAGTCAAATTTGCTGAAACCATGGAGCGCGACCACAAAGGCGTAATCGCGCAGGCGTCGGACCTGGTGAAAAAGCTGAACGTTACGCCAAAAGATAATGCTGTTGCGCAAAAGCTTCAATCGGATGCAGATAAAACAAAACAACAATTGAAGGGAGTTTCAGGAGCAGAATTCGACAAATCTTATATCGATAACGAAGTTGCCTACCATAAGGCAGTGATCAACGCTGTTGAAACAGTGCTGATACCTGAAGTACAAAACGCAGAATTGAAAAAGCTTTTACAGGATGTTCTCCCGGCGTTACGGGCTCACCTGGGACATGCAGAGATGGTTCAGAAAAATATAAAACAAAACTGATTGATAAGTCATGCTTAAATGGATGGTGCTTTCGGGTGTTTTGTTTTCGTTTGGCTGTACTGCTGATGAAAATAGCAAGCCGGATGTTTATACAATTGAAATTAAAGAAATGAAGTTTCAACCGGCGGAACTCACATTAAAGGCGGGAGACAGCGTTGTGTTTATCAACAACGACATGGTTGTGCACGATGTGACGGAGGAAAAAAACAAAGTTTGGAGCTCGGGCCTGCTTGCGCAAGGCCAAAGCTTCAAACTTGTTGTAAGAGAGAACGAAGATTATTACTGTTCCCTTCATGTAGTTATGAAAGGAAAACTGATCGTGCGTTAGTACTTCGTTAATTCGGGTTTCACCTTATCGATGTAATCGAGGATGCCACCTTTGAGATTGTAGAGGTTTGTATACCCGAATTTTTCTTCGAGTTCACGGATGGCCTTTGCGCTCCGGCCACCAACCTTACAATGCACAATTACTTTTTTATCGCGTGATATTTCATCTGCCCGGTTAGCTACTTCCGCGAGCGGGATCAGCTCGGCGCCGATGTTCACGATATCGTATTCATGAGGTTCGCGAACATCAATCACCTGGATCGGTTCACCTTTCACCTGCATGTCATATAATTGCTGCGCTGTAACTTCTTTCAATGGTTTCTCCTCTACCGCACGCATTCCGCAAAACTGTTCGTAGTCGATCAGTTCATTGATGGTAGGATTGTCGCCGCTGATTGGATTATCTGTGCGCTTTTTAATTTTGAATGTGCGTGTTTCAAACTGAAGTGCATCGAAAGTGAAAAAGCGGCCGGATAATGTTTCCCCTACGCCTGTGATCACCTTGATTACTTCAAGTGCCTGCAGACTTCCGATAATACCGGGTAATACTCCCAATACGCCACCTTCGGCACAACTTGGAACAAGACCGGGAGGTGGAGGTGTGGGATAAAGGTCGCGGTAATTCGGTCCGCGTTCACCATCCTTATTCACATAGTTAAATACAGAAACCTGTCCATCAAACTGGAAGATGGAAGCATACACATTGGGTTTATCGAGCAGCACGCATGCGTCGTTTACCAGGTATCTTGTTGGAAAGTTATCCGTTCCGTCTGCAACCACATCATAATCCCTGATGATGTCGAGTGCATTCGAAGAATTGATGTGGGTATTGTGCAACAGAATGTTCAGATGCGGGTTCAGTGCGAGGAGCCTTTTTTTCGCGGCTTCCACTTTGGGTGTGCCAACACTTTCAACGCCGAATATTACCTGGCGTTGGAGGTTGCTGTCGTCTACAACGTCGAAATCTACGATTCCGAGGGTACCCACACCAGCTGCTGCGAGGTAAAGCAATGCGGGACTTCCCAGCCCTCCGGACCCAATGATAAGCACTTTCGCCTTTTTCAGCTTCAGCTGGGCTTCGATGCCAAAACCGGGGATGATGATGTGGCGGTTGTACCGCGCAAGCTCTTCCCGCGTAAAAAGACTGGTTAAGTTATTCATTTCAATGTTTTATTAAATTTTTCTGGCAGATGGCAGATGGGAGATGGGAGAAGAACCTGATAATTTCCTTTCACTTTCTCACCTCTCACCTCTCACCTTTCACCTCTTTATCTTCCCCCCGCGATCGCAGGAATAATACTCACCACAGAATCTTCCTGCACCTCTGTATTTTCCTGCTGCAGGTCGCGGACTGTG
>JAFAGE010000085.1 GCA_023423015.1 Bacteroidota bacterium | reverse complement strand
CCCGTATTGTGGCGGCCCGGTGGAGGTGCGTATACCGACCTTACACCAATGAGTTTTATCGACAAGGCGCATGCAATCGGAAGACAGCTTTCGGTACTTCCTCCGGGAATAACAAAGCTGCAATCTGAAATTGAGAACTTCCCTTACCAGCGGTTCCGTAAATCCGCAAGTATGGTAGCATTTGAAGCGGCCTTGTATATCGCCGCAGGATGCACCGGCGCCGCATACAATGTGCTCACATTTTACGACGAGCCGCTCGACGAATACAGGCCGCTGGCCGATTCGCTGCAAAACGTGCGTCCATTTCTTGATAAACTCGCGAATAAACTTGGAAGATATCCGATTACTGGCGCTCTTTCATACTGGAATACGAACAGTTTTGTTGCGGCTAATCCCGAATCGGGTGTGTGGCTCGACGGGAGGGCACCCCTCACCGGTTATGACCTTTATGATAATGGAATTCCTGCGAGTTACCGCGAGCAGGATGCACCGGTAATGTTCATGGGAAAGGACATGGTATATTCCATGAGCCGCGAAGAAATAAAAAAAGCGCTTAGTGGTGCTCTTTATATTGACGCCGAGGCCCTTGACCAGCTCAATAAAATGGGGTTTGGTCAGTACACCGGATTTGAAACAGCTGGTGTTGAAAATGCAGATGCAATCGAAAGGCTGACCTCACATCCGATAAACGGAAAATTCGCTCAGCGCTTGCGCGACAACCGGCAGAGTTTCTGGAGGCAGCCGGCGTACCACTTTCGAAAGACCAATCAAAAAGCTGAAATCGTTTCGGAGTTAATTAACTACGGAGAACGAGTAACCGGTGAATGTGCAATGGGGATTTTTGAAAATAGCCTTGGTGGCCGAATCTGCGTAGCGGGATACTATCCCTGGCACCATATGGGCAACCTGTCGAAGAACACGCAGATAAAGGCCGTATTCAGGTGGTTATCGAATGATAAATTGCCGGGTTATGTGCAATCGTTTCACAAAGCGAATTTGTGGATGCGAGATACGGGTAGCGATAAGGTGGCGCTGGCACTATCCAATTCTTCTTTCGACGCGGCCAAAAACGTAGAGCTCCTTGTGAAAACGAAAAGAAAAAGATTGAAGCTTACGAATATGCAGATGAAGGAAACCTGGTTAACTTCTTCAGGAGATGATAACGGTTATCAGAAATTTATTATCCCTCATCTGGAACCATGGAAGATAGGCCTGATTACCAGTGAATAACCCCAACAGATCCGGAACATGAAAAAAATGATGATCAACATATGTGCCTTGCTATTTTTCTTCTACGCTCACGCAACTGGCATTCCCAATGAAGACAGTACGCTGGTATGCACATCAACCATTTCGCTTAACAGCAATGAATGGCGAATAGTTGTGGATTCTACAAACACCGGCAAACAGCAGCAATGGTTCAAAGGTCCGCCGGCAGCTGGTTCCCGGATAACCAGGGTGCCCTGGGTAATTCAGGATATTTTCCCGGATTACCATGGTGTGGTATGGTACTGGCGCGAATTCCGGGCACCATTGAAAAATAAGCAGGCTGCACGGACGATCATCAGGTTTGAAGCAGTAGACTATGCCGCTGAAATATGGATGAATGGAATATTTGTAGGTAAACATGCAGGGTTAGAAACGCCTTTCGAAATAGATGTGAGCAAGGCAATAAAGCATGGAGCAAAGAATGTGCTTGTAGTAAGAGTACTAAATCCCGACTATTTTCCCATCGATGACGTTTCGTTAAAAGAAACTGCGTCGAGTTTAAAACATCATCCTTATACCAGCAACGCGGTATATAATTCCGGGGGAATTACCGGCAATGTAAATTTGATGCACGTTCCTGCCACTCGGGTTACGGATATATTTGCCATGCCGGATTGGAAAACAGGTAAGGTTTCGTTGAAAATAGAAATAGAGAATACGGGTAAAGTCAGTATCAATGTACCGGTTCTGGTCAGGGTCAACGATTCAAGAACGGGCACACTCGTAACTGCAAAGAAACAACATGCCACGCTCGCATCAGGTTCGAATGTGCTTGTGGTGGAAATAAATATCCCGGACTTCAAACTGTGGAGCCCGGATGATCCAAATCTTTACCGCGTTACCGCCGCAATGTCGCCGTCTTCTTCTTGTTCCGATGAATTTGCAGTTCGATTTGGTTTTCGGGACTTCAGATTTGAAAATGGGTATTACCGACTCAATGGCAAGAGAATTTTTCTGATTGGTTGTAATTTCAGTACCCATTATCCGGCTACATACAGCATGCCCTTAAACGAGGATATGCTGCGGCGCGACGTGGTGAACATCAAAGCCCTTGGGATGAACTTTGTGCGCATCCCGTTTGGTTGTGCTAATCCACGGGTGATGGACATTTACGACGAGCTGGGGCTTCTTGTTCACCAGGAACATTATGGTTCCTGGCAGATGGGGGAATTCGGAGGATATGATATTGATCGTCCGGCAAGTATTAAAGACTCCATCCTCGCACGATTTGAGAGGTCCCTTTCTGAGGTGATCCGGCGCGATCGAAATCATCCTGCCATTGTAATGTGGGGAGCGTTGAATGAAAATAAAGATGGTTATGTATTCAGAAAAGCAGTAGAACTTCTCCCTGAACTCCGCAAACTCGATCCTACGCGACTGATGATCCAGAATAGTGGCCGCTTCGATGAAATCAAGGAAATCGGAAGTATGAGTAGCCCGGGATCAGAAACCTGGGACGTGGCAGAAAGCCAGTTGAAAGACTGGCATCCATATGTATGGATTCCATACAGCGCGAAAACGCTGGAATTGTTGTCGGGAAAAAATCATCAGTCTGACCAGAAAGTATATATCAGTGAAAGCGGACTTTGTTTTCCGATCAATCTTCCGTCTGAGTTGGGAGATTACCAGATGCACGGAAAAGAAAACTCAGATGATGCCCGATATTTCAAAAGGCAGTATGATAAATTTCTTGCCGATTGGAAACGCTTTGGTTTATCGCAGATGTGGACGCGGCCGGAAGACTATATTCACGATGCATACACTACCGCATCTTCAATCAGGGAAACGGGAGAGGCCGCTATACGTTCAAATCCGTCGGTGGTTGCTTACACCCCAACCAACGGGGTTGCGGATTACAGCATGGGTGAAAGTGTGGCTACGAATTTCAGAAAATTAAAGCCTGAATTACTCGGTTCATTACTTCTTGCCAATAGTCCGGTTCGATGGTGCGTGGCAACCGAACCACACAGTATTTATTCTGGTGGTAGTGTAAACGTTCGCGTTTCCTTTTCCAATCTCGATAAGATGAGTGCCGGCACATATCCTGCAACTATTCAGATAACAGGACCCGATCATAAAGCTGTATACACTAAAAAAGTGGATGTCGTAATTCCGGAAAACCGCGATGGAAAAGAAGCCCCGTTTGTGCAGGAAATACTCAACGAAACGGTTCAGATTAACGGCGGATCGGGAAAATATCATTTACTCGCCACTCTTGATCGCGGGGCGACCGCCATGGGAGGGAAAACCGAATTCTATGTTACCGGGCCGTGGGCAATGCAGCAGGCCCCTAAAGAAGTTGTAGTGTCTGGTGAGGATCCTGCATTGACATTATGGTTGGCCAATAAAGGAATAAAATCAATATCTCTCAAAGAAGCTTCCCGTTCAAAAAGACATTTAATTCTGCTGAGCGGAAAGCAGGAACAGGACAGTGTAAGTATGATCAATGTAGCACAGCATCTGGCGGGCGGAAGCACAGTTGTTTTTTTAACCCCGGAAAGTTTTAAACGACATGCTGATAATACAGGATGGATTCCGTTGGAGAACAGAGGTCGCATGGAGCCGATGGATCATGTTGCCGGATATTACCGGGCCGATCGATGGGCGAAAAAACATCCTTTAATGGAAGGCATCCATGAAGGTGGCATGTTCGACTATAAATATTTCCGGAATATAATTTCGTTACAGGCATTATCGCAGGAGTATACCGGGCGCGCCAAACCTGCACATACATTTTCTGAACTCAGTACTCCTCTGGATTATCCCCAGGAAACGATCAGCGGATCTACACGTATCAGCCACACATATTGTTCCGGAGTTAACCTGGGTGTCTGGAATTTTGCGAAGGGAGTTTTTATCGTAAATACGCTGAATATTGTACCTAATTTAAACGTGGACCCCGCGGCAGACCGCCTGCTGATTAATATTTTGAATTACGCAGGCAAAAATATTGGTCAACCCGTGGAGAAGCTTCCCGCCGATTTTACTACTACACTCAAAAAAATTGGATACACGAGGTAAAATGATGAATTCGCGCTATAAGAACAAGAACAGCATCGTGCTGGACAACGGAAGTATTCGTGCCGAATTTCTCCCCGATCCCGGAGGCAAACTCGTATCGCTGATTAACCTGAACAGCGGATTCGAATTTCTCGTGCAACGTCCGAATGATATTTATCGCGACCAGCCATTTGATGGAAGTTATGTAGAAGGCGAATGCAGCGGGTTCGACGACATGTTCCCTACAATAGACGAATGCATGTGCAATCAACTCCCCTGGAATGGAGTAAAGATGGCCGATCATGGCGAAGTGTGGTCGTTGCCCTGGGAGTACCGGTTAGAGGGTGGCATTTTGTATATGATGGTAAAAGGGGTGCGGTTTCCTTACCGTCTTGAAAAATCAATAACACTAACTGCAAACAGAACAATAAGAATAGACTACAGACTGGTAAATGAAAGTGATAACGACTTCGATTTTTTATGGGCAGGACATTTTATGATCAACATGGAGGAAGGTTGCAGGATTGTTGTTCCGGAAGATTGTAAAGAAGCTATTAGTATTCTCACGAATGGTCCACGCAAATTCGGGGACAGCATCGACTGGCCAATGTTCGCAGGGAATGATGGAGCATATTACCGGGGCGATATAAGCAGAAGCCCAGCAACCAGGGGGTTCGAAAAATACTATTTTCAAAATAAGCTTAAAAATGGTTGGTGCCGCTTCGAATATCCAGGTGGTGAACATATTGAGGTGCAGTTTCCTTCCGGGGAAGTGCCTTACCTCGGGATACTGATGAACGAAAACGGATGGGATGGTTTGTAGAACGTGTTTATCGAGCCATGTACGGTGTGTTACGACCGGCCCGACCGTGCGAAAGAATACGGCCAGGTATCTACATTAAAGGCTTCAGGAGAATACCGCTGGTATGTTCAAATTACAATCTAACTGATAAATTCTATGAGTGAAAAAATGAAAGGCAAAAAGGTATTGGTAACAGGTTCCGGAACCGGATTAGGCCGCGAGATTGCGTTGGAATTTGCCAGGCAGGGCGCAGATGTGGTGTTGCACTATGCCCACAGCGAAGGCGGAGCTACTTCTGCCGTGGAGGAAATTAAGAAGATGGGGCGAAAAACGAAAGTAATCAAGGCAGACCTTATTGACGTGAATAATGCCATAGGCCTTGCGAATGATGCTTCTGACTTTCTGGGTGGTGTTGATGTTCTCGTGAACAATGCGGGCATCACGATGACATCGGCATTTGAGCAGGTTACACCAAAACAATTCGACACGCTTTACAACGTAAACGTGCGTTCACCTTTTTTTATCATTCAAACGTTGTTGCCGGGAATGCTGGCTCAGGGCGGTGGTAATGTGATCAACCTTTCCTCAGTGCATGGATTACGCGCATATAAAGGTCATTCTGTTTACGCAGGAACCAAGGGAGCTATAATCGCATACACGCGGCAGTTAGCCGTGGAATTGGCACCACGAGGTATACGGATCAATGCCATAGCTCCGGGTGCAGTTCCGGTCGAAAACCATTTTAAGGCTGCAGGTACCGACGACATGAGTGATCTTGGAAAATTGATTCCCTGTGGATTTCCTGGTAAACCTTTGGATGTGGCTCATGCGGCAATTTTTCTTGCTTCCGACGAGTCGCGTTATATCGTGGGACAAACAATTGTTGTTGATGGCGGTACCACTTCGTGGATGTCGTTCAGCGATGGGTTTAACGATATGGGCCTGCGTCTGGGAAAAGGATACGTTGATGGTCTTTAAACAAAAAATGAAAAGTCTATGAGGTTTGCAGAAACGATCAGAAATGTGCATCCGGGAGCGAAGGAAATTGCCTTGTTTTTTATAGCACAGGCCGGGTTTTGCATTAAGACTTCAACAGGCAAAAGAATATTTATAGACCCGTATTTATCGAACGCATGCGAACGGCTGTTTGGATTCAAACGGATGATTCCTGCCGTATTGGGAGCAGAAGAAGTTGAAGCCGACTTATATCTGGTAACTCACCACCATGCAGATCACCTGGATCCGGATACTATGCCTGTTGTTGTGAAGAATCCGTCAACGATGTTTATAATAGCCCCCGATTGTAAAGCATTGCTGGACGAACTGGGCCTACCAACGGAAAGATATCGTGTATTGAGAGATGGCGATGATTTTCATACAGATGAAATTTCGATACGCGCTATTTATGCAGACCATGGCGATCTTGCTCCTGAAGCTGTAGGATACTTCATCGAAGTAGATGGCATCCGGATATATCATGCGGGAGATACTGCGTTGCGCGTACAGGAAATACTTGCTTCATTGAAGTCGCCAATAGACATTCTGATTGCACCAATAAATGGGCAGTATGGAAATATGAATGTTGAAGAAGCTTGCAACCTGGCACTTGAGATAAAGCCCAAAATTGTTATTCCTTCTCATTACTGGATGTTCCTGGAACACGTTTCCGAAAACGGCGCTGGTGATCCCGCTACTTTCCTTAAAGAGGCCTCAAGGTTTCCTGAAAATATTAAAGCGAAAGTGATGGCTCCTGGTGAACATTTTATCTATTCGAATACTAAAGCATCGGTTGCTTAATCCGAACTAAAAATGGAAAAAGAATTGACAACGGCCGAAAATATTTTATCTAAAGACAAAACGAATGTTCTGCGGCTGTATGAACGGATGCTGGCGATAAGAAAGTTCGAGCTGGCTGTTCAGGAGAATTATCGTAAAGGAGAAATTCCCGGCTTCATACACTTATGTGTGGGACAGGAAGCCGTGTCGGTAGGCGTCTGCGATAACCTTCAACCCACGGACTGGATAACCAGTACGCACCGCGGTCATGGGCATGGACTTGCCAAGGGTGTTTCAGCAAAAGAGATGCTGGCTGAATTATATGGTAAATCGACGGGCACTAATGGCGGCAGGGGAGGATCAATGCACATCTACTCATCTAAAGATGGATTGTTTGGAACGAATGGTCTTGTAGGTGGTGGTATTCCTCTTGCCGTTGGACTGGGCATCAGTGCTACGGTTAAAAGGAACAAGGGAGTTGCTGTTGCATTTTTTGGCGATGGAGCAATATGTCACGGATCTTTTCATGAATCGCTGTGTCT
>JAFAGE010000078.1 GCA_023423015.1 Bacteroidota bacterium | reverse complement strand
TCTTTCTGCCGTACGCGGTTTTCGCCTTCACTGATTTTGCGGTTTCGTTCAAGAACTTCTTTATCGTGCTCGGCTTTTAGTTGAACGAATTTTTCTTTTGCTTCGAGGAGTTTTTCTTTCTTAAGGGTTTCGGCTTGTATCTGTGCGTCTGAAATTATTTTGTTGGCTTGTTGTTCTGCCAGCTCTACCTGGTGCCTTGTATTTTTTGCAAAGATGAATTTACCTAAGATGATTCCTACTACGAGGGCAATACCTCCCACTATATAGATTAAGACATTTGATTCCATTATGAAGCGCTATTTTAAAATGTTGAGTCATATTGTTAAGTCAGCGAAAGTACGAAAAACAACGTTGGGTTTCAGCGATTAATGGAGAAGGAAAACCAGAAATGTACATTAACGCCCATCAGAAAGTACCTTGTCGAGCGCTGCCTCAATCTGGCTCAGACGACGGCTGGTATCGGGTGATTCACCGTTTCCCCCGGCTTCGGCGGCAGTGGTTGCGTACCAGAGGATCACCATGGCTATGTAGTCCTGCATGTCTTTTCCTGCAAAATTTGTTTTGAATTCCAGGAGTTTGTCATTGATCGTCTTCACTGTTCGCCGCACAATTTCCTCGTGTGGGGGTTCAATACGGATACGGTAAGTCCGGTCACCTACCACCACATTAATCGGAATCAATGTATCCTCCATGCTTGCAGAATTGAAAAGGTTATAGTAAATTTATTCACAGACCATTAACGAAGCTATTTAATCCAATATTTCAGATGGTTTGATTCATCCCTATGAGAACTAAATCTACACAACATGATTGCCAAAGTTAAAACAGCTACGTTTATTGACACATTACGGTTCGAACTGATTGCCTCAACCACACAGAATCCTCTTAAAGCAGTGCTGCGCGATGAAAAAGGAAGTATCTGCAGCGAATTTGAAACAACTTTCATCAAAGAAGAGCCGGTGATCACCTGGAAGGGACTTAACCACCTGCCTTACGGTGTGTACACCCTTGAGCTTTCACAAGGCGACGACGAGATCCGTTTGAAGCTTGTAAAAAGAGTTTGAGTTATTCACTCAACATGCTGATGCACCTGTCGATTTCCTTCAGGTAGCCATGAATTTTTTTATCAAGTTCCTTTTTCTCAGTGTCGGAAAGGTTGGATGTCCCCGCCTTCATCACCAATATTTTTTGCTCGAGACTGGCAATCTGTTCAATGAATGCCATTTCGCGCTCTTTCGCAGGCAAGAGTTCGGCGCGCAAACGCTCGTTTTCTTTTCGCAGCAGGTCGTGCCGTTTCAGCAGGTCCTGCAACTTGTCCGTAATTCTCCTTAGCTGGTCGCTCATGTGGTGATGTTTTCGGCGCCTTTGCGGATCTCAGCGTTCAAATCCTGTTCCAATGTACGCATGATCTTCGTCATCATCCCATCAATTTCTTTATCCGTCAGCGTTTTTTCGTCGTCAACGAAAGTAAAGTTAACTGCCAGCGACTTCTTGTCTTTTCCAATTTTTTCGCTTTCAAACACATCGAACAGGCGCACATTCCGAAGTCTTTTGATCTGTAGTTTCTGCAGGCTCTTCTCGACGTCGGCGTAAGGCAGTTTGGCATCCACTACCATTGCCAGGTCGCGGGATACAGGAAGTTGGTTCGATAGCGGCTGGTACTGTATGGACGCTGATGGCTTTGTCAATTGTTGCCACCGGAAGTCTGCAAAAAACACGGGCTGCCGGATATCAAACTGGTTCAATTCCTTTTTTGCTACAGATCCAATTTCTACTACAACCCCGTTACCTTCTTTCACCACGAGCCTCTGCGAAAGTTTCTCATTACCTTTTTCCGCCTGCCAGCTGATACTGTTCCATCCACATAACTTCAATACAGCTTCTGCTATACCTTTTATGAAATAAATATCAGAAGCCTGCGCTTTTCCCTTCCATGTAGCCGGTTGTTTGCTTCCGGTAATGTAAAGGCATAGATGATCATGTTCGTTGTATTTCGCTGCAGCGGATTGATGATAGGTTTTGCCAAATTCAAACAAGCGCAGCTCGTCATTTTTCCTGTTGAGATTATAAGCAACAGATTCGAGCCCTGTTTCGAGCATCGATGGCCGCATTACGTTGTGAACAGCACTGAGATTGTTCAATAATTTAACCATGGTGCTTTCTTCACCAGGGGTGAAATACGCAATGTTTGTAATCGAATTCGTAAAGATTTCACTGAACCCTGCACCTGCAAGCAGCGTAGCAATCCGTTCCCTGCGCAACAGGTTTTTATTAATAGCGCCCGATGACGGCGAAATCGTGATTCTTGCAGGAATTTCGATATTGTCGTATCCGTCGATACGCATCACTTCTTCCACGATATCCGCCTGCAGGGAAATATCAGGTTTGCTGTAAGGAACAAGCAGCTCTACACTTTCGTTAGTTTCGTTCAATACTTCAAATCCGAGTGCTTTAAGTATGTTCTTAACTGAAGCGGGTGGATAGGATTTGCCACTTAGTTTTTCGAGAAATTTAAATTCCAGCGAAACCTTTCGCCGTCCTTCGGGATTCGGATACTCATCAACAGCATCTGATACAATTTTCCCTCCGGCAACTTCTACGATCAGCGAAGCCGCCCGTTTGAGTACGTTAAGCGTTTGACTGATATCGACATTTTTTTCGAACCGGGTAGCTGCATCGGTTCGCAGACCGTGGCGAAATGATGTTTTGCGTATATCAACAGGGTTGAACCATGCACTTTCCAGGAAGATGTTTGCAGTAGATTCCTTCACTCCACTTTCAAATCCTCCGAAAACTCCGGCAATACACATTCCTTTACCATTGCCATCGCAGATCATCAGGTCTTCGCTACTCAGTTTGCGTTCCTTTTCATCAAGACTTTTGAACACCGTTCCTTCGGGAAGGTTTTTGACAATTATTTTTTTACCGGCAACCTTGTCTGCATCAAATGCGTGAAGCGGTTGGCCGGTATCGTGCAG
>JAFAGE010000399.1 GCA_023423015.1 Bacteroidota bacterium | reverse complement strand
CTTTCGCGTTAAGCAAAAGTAAATAGTGAAACAGCAGGTCGGCTGCCTCACCGAGGAACAGATCCGGATTTGAATCCTTCGACTCGATAACCATCTCAACTGCCTCTTCTCCAACCTTCTGCGCTATCTTATTTAAACCTTTGCCGAACATCTTCCTTACATAAGAATTTTCGTCTCCTCCCGATTTTCTCTGCTCGATAACTTCTTCCAGCTGGTAGAGAAAATCTTTCCTGTTCACTTCGCTCCAGCAGGTATCAGCTCCTGTGTGGCAAACCGGGCCATGCGGCTTCGCTTTTATGAGCAGGGCGTCGTTGTCGCAGTCAACTAACACGTCACTCAGATGTAAAAAGTTGCCGCTCTCCTCTCCTTTCGTCCAAAGTCGTTTTTTACTCCGGCTGTAAAAAGTGACCTTTTTTAACTCGATGGTTTTCTCAAAAGCCTCTTTGTTCATGAAACCCAACATCAGCACTGTGCCGGTGGAATCGTCCTGCACAATAGCGGGCACAAGTCCATCGTAATATTTTGAATAGTCGATGTTTATGGAAGATGATTTCATTTTTAGTGAATGGTGATTGGTGATTTATTGATGCTTTTCGGTTCGTACTACAACATGATTTTGCCGCAGGTACTTTTTAAGTTCGGGGATGGCTATTTCGCCGAAGTGAAAAATGCTTGCTGCTAAAGCGGCATCGGCTTTTCCTTCCTGAAATACTTCAGTGAAATGTTCCATGGTTCCGCCGCCGCCTGAGGCGATCACCGGCACCGGCAAGCTTGTAGCAAGCTTACGGGTTATATCGATAGCAAACCCCTTTTTGGTTCCATCGTGATTCATAGATGTCAGTAGTATCTCACCAGCACCCCTCTCCACTGCCTGCCTGGCCCAATCAAAACATCTCGTATCGGTTTTTAC
The DNA here is from genome assembly GCA_023423015.1 of Bacteroidota bacterium. Classification (GTDB taxonomy): domain Bacteria; phylum Bacteroidota; class Bacteroidia; order Chitinophagales; family Chitinophagaceae; genus Flavitalea. Next base: position 3,886 of record JAFAGE010000399.1, on the reverse strand, counting down.
GCGGCCGCCGTTGAGATAAACATACCACTCTCCATCTTCCTCCTGCCTGGTATCGATTGCAAGTACCACGCATTGGCTTCCGAATTCATTTGCCAGCTGCTCCACCAGTTCAGGCTTGCGGAACGCAGCCGTATTCACTGAAATTTTGTCGGCACCGTTTGCGAGCAACACGCTCACATCTTCCACGCTGCTGATTCCTCCTCCAACGGTGAATGGAATATTTATACGGTGAGCAATGCGGTTTACCAGTTCGCTTAATGTTTTGCGTTTTTCGTTTGTGGCGGTAATGTCGAGAAACACCAGTTCGTCAGCACCCTGCCTGGCATATAATGCGCCGAGTTCAACAGGATCACCAGCGTCGCGGATATTTTCGAAGTTTACGCCCTTCACGGTTCGTCCGTCACGGATATCGAGGCAGGGTATGATTCGCTTAGTTAGCAAGGCTGAAAGATTTTAGGTCGTTCAGTGTAATACGGTTTTCATAGATCGCTTTCCCAACGATAGCACCATTACATCCAATAGCAGCAAGTTCTTCAAGATCCTTTACTGAACTTACTCCACCACTTGCGATAAAATACAACCTCGGAAACTCAGCAATGATGTTTTTGTAAAGTTTTACCGAGGGACCTTCCAGCAGGCCATCTTTGCTTACATCGGTGCAAAAAACCCGTGTAATTCCATAATTGAGATACTTCCGGATGAAGTCATAAATCCATACATCCGTGGTTTCCTGCCATCCATGCACCGCGATTTTCTCACCTTTCACATCGGCACCCAGCAGAAATTTAGCAGCGCCATATTTCTCCAACCAACTTACGAACTCAGGTTCATTTTTTACAGCGATGCTGCCAACCGTTACCAACGCTGCGCCTGAATTCAATACCACATCCACATCTGCAGGCGTCTTAACGCCGCCTCCAAAATCGATGGTCAACCGGGTTTTGCCTGCAATCTTTTCCAAAACTTTCCAGTTCTTAACAGCTCCGGCTTTCGCGCCATCCAGGTCTACAAGGTGGAGCCTGGATAAACCCGCGTCTTCAAATCGCAAGGCAACTTCAAGTGGATCTTCATTGTATATTTTCATTTGTGCGTAATCGCCCTGCGTTAAGCGAACGCATTTTCCATTAATAATATCTATGGCAGGAATGATCTGCATCTTGTCAGTTTCTTTTGGATTGTATTTGCAGGAAATTTTTCAGGATGGTTTCACCAACTTCGGCGCTCTTTTCAGGGTGAAACTGCACCCCGAAAAAATTGTCCCTATGCAAAGCTGCGCTGTATGGATGAATATAATCTGCCGTTGCAATAGTGTTAGCGCCCTCAGCAGCGTAATAACTATGTACGGAATAGATATACGACTGTTCCGGAATTCCGTTGAACAAGGGAGTCTTCAGATGGAAGATGTTGTTCCATCCTATCTGCGGTACTTTTTCCTTTGCTTCAGATGGAGTAAAACGTTTCACCTCTTCATCAAATATGCCGAGGCAAGTTGTGTTATTCTCTTCAGAGTACCTGCACATAAGTTGCATGCCCAGGCATATTCCCAACACGGGTTGTTTTAAATCTTTGATAAGCTCATCTAATCCATGCTCTTTCAGGTACTTCATCGCACTACTCGCTTCTCCTACCCCGGGGAAAACTACTTTCGCTGCTTTGCGAATCGTACCCGGATCGTCAGATACAACAGGAGTTATGCCGATCCTTTCGAATGCATACAGCACCGACTGGATATTACCGGCATTGTACCGGATGATGACTATATTATTGCTATTGCCCACCGATGATTCCATTGATAAATTCTTTTGTGGTCCGGGTTATCGAATCTTTTTCACCATTCACATTCTCCAATGCTTTAATGTATGCCGTTCCGATGATTGCACCATTTGCATAGGCGCATGCCGTGTCGAACGTTTCACGGTTTTTGATTCCAAAGCCGATCAGTACCGGATTTTTAAGTTTCATGTTTTGCAGCCGTTGAAAATAATTCAACTGCTTATCTATGTTCTTCTCATTACCTGTAGTAGATGATGAAGACACCGCATATAAAAATCCACTACTCAGGTCGTCCAGTTTTTTCACCCTGTCGTCCGAAGATTCCGGGGTCACCAGGAATACAAACCGCAGACCATGTTCGCGAATTAACGGGCCATATTCGGTCTCAAATTCGTACATCGGGAGGTCGGGGATGATTAATCCATCTACTCCAACTTCCGCACAATCGGCACAAAACTTTTCGAAGCCGTATTGCAGCACCGGATTCATGTAGCCCATCAGGATTACGGGTAGGTTGATCTGGTTGCGAAAGCCCTTAAGGTCGGAAAAGAGTTTCTGCAGGGTCATTCCGTTTGCGATAGCTTTTGAGCTACTACCCTGTATTACGGGTCCATCAGCCAATGGATCGCTATACGGCATACCGATCTCAATCATATCTGCACCGCTTTCCTGCAATGCTTTCAAAACTTCGGGAGTACTGCTGACTTCAGGGTAGCCGGCGGTACAGTAAACATTCAGAACACGTTTCGATTTTCTGCGAAAAAGCTCGTCGATGCGATTCATTATGTTGAATAGTGAATGGTTAGTGAATGGATGCCTATGATTTTTCTTTTTCTTCCATGCGCTTCATATAGGTTGCAAGGTCCTTATCGCCGCGGCCGCTCAGGCAAATCACGATGGAAGGGTTCCCTTCAATTTTCAGCTGATCAAGAGCTGCAAATGCATGGCCGGTTTCAAGCGCGGGAATAATGCCTTCTAATCGCGCCACATTGAATGATGCCTCAAGCGCCTGTTCATCTGTGGCAGACAAAAACATTGCTCTTCCGCTCTTATAAAGGTTAGCGTGCATGGGACCTATCCCCGGATAATCGAGACCGGCTGATATACTATGCGGTTCCGTCACCTGCCCGTCGGCAGTTTGCATAAGCAAACTTTTGCTGCCGTGCAGAATACCGGGAGTTCCAAGCTGTGTTGTGGCTGCTGAAAAACCGGAATTAATGCCAAGGCCTGCTGCTTCAACGGCAACCAGGCTCACCGTTTCCTCTTCAAGAAAATGATAAAAAGCGCCGGCCGCGTTGCTTCCCCCACCTACACAGGCAATCACAAACTGCGGTAATTCAGATCCCGTTTTTTCTTTGAGCTGCCAGCGAATTTCTTCACTGATGATACTTTGAAAGCGTGCAACCATATCGGGATAAGGATGCGGTCCTACTACACTTCCGATTATATAATGGGTATCGTCAGGATTGTTGATCCAGTCGCGAATGGCTTCGTTGGTCGCGTCCTTAAGAGTTTTACTTCCGCTTCTGGCGGGCACCACCGTTGCACCGAGCATACGCATGCGTGCAACATTCGGCGCCTGGCGTTCGATATCTTTCTCGCCCATGTAAACCACGCACTGAATATTCTTCAACGCACACACCGTTGCGGTAGCAACTCCATGTTGTCCGGCACCGGTTTCAGCTATGATTCTCGTCTTGCCAAGCCTGAGAGCCAACAGAATCTGGCCAATCGTATTATTGATCTTATGTGCACCGGTGTGACAAAGGTCTTCGCGCTTAAGAAATATACGGGCCTTGTACTTCCCGCTCAGGCGCGAAGCATAGTATAGTGGGGTTGGCCGCCCTACGTAGTCGCGCAGCAAATCGCGATACTCTTTCTGAAAAGAAGCATCGCCAATAATTTCCAGGTACGCTTTCCGCAATTCTTCCACATTGCGGTGCAACATTTCGGGAATGTACGCCCCGCCAAACTGGCCATAATAACCATTCTCGTTCGGAATGCTGTAGCTATTTTTCAAATTGCTCATAAAATTAATTTAATCTCCGGCCATCTTCCGGCAGACGGCAGACGGCAAACGGCAGACGGCAAACGGCAGACGGCAAACGGCAGA
>JAFAGE010000372.1 GCA_023423015.1 Bacteroidota bacterium | reverse complement strand
GGCATATAGAGCATGTCTACCACACGGCCATGCAGGAAACCGGCATATCCGCCTCCTTCAGGGAAAACCACCGCGAGACCGGAACCTACATCACTGCCTGAGAAAATCAACCCGTAGAAGAGACTATCGATAAGATTCCCCAGGGCACCCGCAAAAATGAGCGAAGCACAGATTATGAACCCGGGATGCATTTTTTTGCGAATGATTGAGCGGATATAGAAAACCCCGAACACCACGGCTACCAGTCGAAAAAGCGTTAACGCCATCTTTCCCCAGTCACCCCCGAACTTCCAGCCCCAGGCCATTCCTTCGTTTTCGATAAAGAAGAGCCTGAACCAGGATCCGATAAGAGGAATTTGCTCGTGGTAATGCATACTGGTCTTCACCCAGAATTTCAGTACCTGGTCGGCAAGTATAATCACCGCGATAATTAAAACTACGCTGCTGCTCTTCACGTTATCGATTGATTTAGTGATCAAAGATAATAAACAAGCCGGGCTTTCTTATTCCTGAAAATAGACCCTTTTCACCCTTTGAGACACGCCGGTAAGCAACTCATAGGGAATGGTTTCTGCCCACCTGGCTACCTCGCTCACGGGTAGGCCTTTACCAAATACCGTTACTTCGTCGTCTTCCTGAACGTTTTCGATATCCGTAATGTCGATCATCGTCATATCCATGCACACATTACCTATGGTTGGCGCAAGTTTGCCATTCACCAGCATTTTACCTTTTCCGTTCCCCAGCGTTCGCGGATAGCCGTCGGCATATCCAAGCCTTACCGTGGCAATGCGTGAATCGCGATGTACCATGCCGGAGCGTCCATAGCTCACCGATTCGCCGGGCCGCAGATGTTTAATCTGGGCAATGGCGGATTTCAATGTAGATACTTCTTTGAGGTTCGGCAGATGGGAACTGTCTATTCCATATAAACCGATTCCGATGCGCACCATGTCGAACTGCAGATCGGGATGGCGCGAAATACCCGATGTATTCGCAAGGTGTCGGATAAAATCGTACCCGGTAATCTCACGAATACATCTTACCATGTATTCAAAATGACCTGCCTGGTGGCGTGTGAAGTGGTCCAGGTTCGGATCCTCACTGCCCACAAGGTGACTAAACACACTCTGCACTTTGAAGAGGTTGGAGTGAAGGAGTTCCGACAGTTCATGCAGGTCGCCTTCCGAGATACCAAGGCGATTCATTCCGGTTTCCACTTCAATATGTATCGGGTAACCCGTCAACCCCTCACCACGCAGAAATTCGCCAAACGATCTCAGCAGCGACAATGAATACATTTCGGGCTCGAGGCTGAAACTCACTATTGTTCCGAATGATGACGCGTCGGGATTCATTACCATGACAGGCAAAGTGATACCTCCCTTACGTAATTCTACACCTTCGTCGGCATATGCCACAGCCAGATAATCCACTTTATTGAACTGCAAAGCACCGGCAATTTCATAGCTACCGCTCCCGTAAGAAAAAGCTTTCACCATTGCCATAATCTTCGTTGATGGCAGAAGCGACTGCTGGTATACCTTGAGGTTATGCAACAAAGCATTCAGATCAATCTCCATCTGCGTTTGGTGCGTCTGCCTCTCCAGCATCAGGTTGATCTGCTCCAGGGCGAAAATCCGCGCACCTTTTATCAGAATGGTTTCATTACCAAAATGTAGCCGTGGAAATTGCTGACGGAAATCGTCGACGGAATTGTAGAACAGCATTTCCATGTCATCGCTGTTGTGGAGCATTCGCTTGTTGCGGGGTTTACCAGCGATGTTGTGAAATACAAACTGGTTACGGGAAATTACCGGACCAATACCAATAAACCGGTTTATCTGGTGTTCTTCCAACGACCGGGCAATGTCGCCGTATAAATCCTTTTCGCTTCTGCCGCTTTCAAGAAAATCGGTCAGTATCACTGTTTTTTTCGGATGCTGGTGTTGCTGTTGCAGAAAGTCGAGTGCGATTTTCAACGAACTTAAATCCGCGCTGTAGCTGTCGTTGATAACTGACGAATTGTTGATACCGTTACGCAGCTCAAGGCGCATGGCCACATTGTGCAGTGACCGCATTTTTGTGCTGATGTATTCGGCAGGAAAACGGAAATACAACATAACGCACCAGCAATTAATTGCATTTTCTATCGAAGCTTCATTGGTAAAAGGAATTGTTATGCTGGTGATTCCGGATTCGTATTCACCCTGTATATGTGTTCTGTCCCCTTCGCGCACAACGCTGAGGATCTGCAATTCTGCATTTGTTTTCCTGCTCCAGCTAATGATCTCAAAAGGTTTATCTGATCCCGTTTTGAGTTGTTTATACATGGATGCGACAGCCTCGTTCAGCTCGGGATAATCTTTACAATAAATGAGGTATTTCACTTTTGTGAAAAGGCGCAGCTTTTCCCGGATCTTCTGTTTCACATTCAGAAATCCGCTTGAATGTGCATCTCCAATATTTGTGAATACACCGATTTCTGGCTGGATGATCCGCTGCAGTTTGTCCATTTCGCCACTTTGCGAAATACCTGCTTCAAATATTGCAAGGGTTGCCGACTCATTCATTTGCCACACGCTGAGTGGCACACCAATCTGCGAATTATAACTTTTAGGACTTCTGACAATTGTATACTCATCAGCGAGCAGTTCATTCAGCCACTCCTTGACAATCGTTTTACCATTGCTTCCGGTAATTCCAATAACCGGGATGTGGAACTGCATACGATGATGAGCAGCCAGGCTCTGCAAAGCATCAAGGGTGTCTTTAACCAGTATAATATCCGATTCAGGGAAGCGGCTTATATCTACCTGTTCTGATACAACAAAACTCCGTACACCCTTTTTGTAAGCTTCTTCAAGAAACGAATGTCCATTTCGCCGGGGACCAATTAAGGCGAAGAACAAGGAGGATTCAGGAAATGCAACCCGTCGGCTATCCATCAGCAAGTCGGTTACAATTCCGTTGTGATGCTGGCACAGCAATTTGCCTTTGATTATGACTGCTATATCTGTAACTGAATAAGTCAATCTGTGTTTTTTAATGCAGGTCTACATCGCCCTTATTTTCAAGCTCCTTATCTGCTGCACGGCCGGAAACACTCATTGAATACACAATCGACGAAACCAGGCACACGAGTATCACCAGCAGGGAGATAAACACCGGAACATGAATATCGAATATCTCTACGAGCATCTTAAGCCCGATGAAGACGAGTACAATAGCTATGCCTTGTTGTAAATAGGCAAACTTGCCCACCGCACCTCTCAGCAGAAAAAACAACGATCGTAATCCCAGCACCGCAAAAATGTTGGAGGTGTAGATAACCACCCGATGAGTGGAAATTCCAAATACTGCAGGTATGGAATCAAGTGCAAAAACGATGTCTGTTGTAGCCAGCATTACCACCACTACAAACAATGCCGTATAGTACTTCTTGCCGTCTCGCACCACCGTATACTTTCCTCCACCGTCGTCGTGCACGAGCGGCAGAAATCTCTTCAGGAAATTGTAAATTTTATTTTCGGAAAGATTAACTTCTTCACTTTGTTTGGCAGTAAACATTTTTACCCCCGTTATCACCAGTATTGCTCCAAATATGTAAAGGAGCCAGCCGAAACGCTCAACGAGAGCGATTCCTATGGTGATAAATATTACCCGGAAAACGATGGCCATAAGAATACCAATCAAAAGTACCCGCGCATAAAATGCTTCACGTATTCCGAAGAAAGAGAAGATAAGTATGAACACGAAAATATTGTCAATACTCAGCGACCACTCCGTCAGGTATGCACTCAGGTATTCGATGGCGATGCTCTGCCCGTACTCATACCATACAAAGAACATGAATGCTACAGCCAGCGACACCCAGAAAATGGTTTGCCACAATGCTTTTCGCATGGTAATAGTTGCCGTCTTCTTACTTAACAAGCCCAGGTCGAACACCAAAGCCACCACAACAAGTATCCCGAAAGCCAGGTATGTTATTTCATCTGTAGTCATGCTGCATATTTCTTATTCCGGATTGCCTGGTACACAAATGCAAATACAAGTATCAATGCCACAGGCAATCCCACATTGATGATCTGCCACGTTGTTCTTTGCGATTCAAGTTTAGCGGGGTCGAGCAAACGCAGCACGAAAGATTTATTGCGTGCCGACAAAATGCCCGAAGTATTCGTGAGGTATTCGATGCAATTAAGGATGAAGTCGCGGTTAGCATACTGCACCTTTGTAAACTGATTTGTTCCCATCTGCAAGGGACCTTCATTTTGGGTAACGACATTTGCCGCAATATCTGCATCGGAAATCACAATCATCTTGTTTTCGTTTTCCGCTGCGGGAAGGAATGGTTGTTGGTACACGGAAGCCAGGCTGTCTTTTAACGCGCCGGGTATGCGGTTAGCAAAATGTGATTCAAATTTGCCTTCGAGTAAAACAGCGATGGGGATGTTTCTTTGGTTAAATGTTTTTACATCCTCCTCGGTCTTAACGCTGTTCAGCGAAACCATTGCCGGTGTATTCAACTTTCTGGAATTTGCAGAAGTTGCCAGCAACACCGTTTTTCGGATACCCGGCGCTTCAACAGTGTCTATTGAATTTGGAAAAATTGACAATACATTATTCAGATTGTTCGAGATAGGATGACCGGAATACGATGTCAACAACGGGAAATATGGCCAGGGTACTAACTGAAGCTGTGGCTGGTCTCCAAAATTGCCTACAGCAAGCGGCAGTTTATCGCATTGAAGGTCCTGCACGAGGTCCTGGTTGATACGCACGCCATACCGGAACAGTTGATCGGAAATATTCAGTCCACGATCGAATGCCACAAAATCACTTTGTGTACGCATCAGGCTGTCCATCTCCGCATATAGGTTATCAATCATCCAGATCACTTTACCCCCGTTCATAATGTACTGATCCAGCTTCAACTTCTGCCTGTCGGTAAATGCTGTTGACGGCTTTACAA
>JAFAGE010000310.1 GCA_023423015.1 Bacteroidota bacterium | reverse complement strand
GCGTAATGCAGGTAGTACAGGGCATCGGCAAAACGGGTGCTGTACGAATATTTGGAAGTGAATTTCTCCAGGATATCTATCGCACCTTCATAATCCTCCAGCTGGTCCACATAGATGATTCCAAGATTTACCATTGCATTGGCAATGGAATCTTCTGAAAGTTCCATCTTCTCAGGTGTAAGCGGAATGTTAGCGAGCAACCCTTCTACCGTCAGGCTTGCTGCAGCTACGGAATCAGGATTGTCAGATGCAGCTTCATCCATACCTCCAGCGCGCGATGGATTCATTGGTGCCTGGTCGATGGCGGAAAGCCTGCGCCAGTTGTCAACGTTTGGACGTTCGCCCCATGTTTGACGAAAGGTTGAATAACCTTTTGATTTAAGGGATGGATTGTTGAAATACCAGTCGCCTTTGTCGTTCTGGTTGAAAAGATCAGCAGGAGGTTTATTGTTGTCGCCTAATCCGACAGCTGCATTTCCGGCGAGCGATGGATCGTCTTCTTCTTTTAATCCCTGCTTTCTTCTCAATTGTCTCACTAACCTTCGCAGGTAAGCGTTGCGATCTTTCTCAGGCATTGCCGCAAGTTTCTGCAAACTATCCTGCCTGTTTATCACTTCCTGTTCCATAACTATTCGCTGAAGGTGTTGCCTCCGGATGTCAAGTTTAGAAAGGTCTACGATTCCCGGATCGTTCACGTTGATGGAATCATAATAGCGCTGGGCTTCTATATAATTTTTTTCTTCGTATGAGAGGTCGCCGAGAAGAAGAAATGATTTGGTTCTCTGGACCGGGTTCATATTTCCGACGCTTGCCTGGGTCGATTTCAACAGCATAGCTTTTGCTCCAGGTATGTTGTTCCGTTCAAGTTCTATCTGCGCGGCGGTGTAGTAAACGATGTCGCGGTATTTTGAATAGCGGTCCTTCTTACCCATTTTCTGCAGCTCGCGGATATTCTTTTTAATGGCGTTGCTGTCGGAGTTATTTTGACGGATGGAATTCAGGATCGCATAAACTTCCAACACCGGATCCAATGTTCTTTTTCGTGCACGTTCATAAAATTCGATAGCCTTCTCCGGCTTTTTAGAGAGTTCATACAGTTGCGCTATCAGGTATTCCCACCGCGAAGCTTCAATCCTGTCGGCTGCGTTTGAAAGTGACCGCTCAAGGTAGTATGCCGCGCTGTCGTATGCCTCCTCCCGATAAAACCAGAGTGCCTGCACTTCATTCAAATCGGCGCTCAGGCGTTCCGGAAATTGCGGATCGTTTCGCAATGTTTGCATTAGTGAAGATGCTTCAGGCATCATGTTCCGCGCTATATAGGTTCGAATTTGCCAGATAAATGCTTCGTTTCTGCTGGGGGGAGTAGACAAGGCACGTCTTACAATGTTGTTTTTTTCCTTTGTACTTACCGACAACACGCTTCCTCCTTCATTGGCATTACTGCCGATCGGCATGTCGTATCCATCTTCTTCTTTTGGAGAAAAAGCATAATTGATGTATTGGAATGTGAGATATGCCGAGTCGAGGTCATTCCGGAAATAATATGCTTTACCCATCAACATGAACAGGTTGTCTATCCACGCATTTCTGAGGTCGTGTGTCAGGATGCCGGTGTTGGCTTTGTAAATCACCGAATCCAGCTCCGTTTTGTCGCCCGATGTTCTTTCGAGGGAGTAGTTGTAAAATGGAAGAAGCTTTGAAAAATCGTCTTTGTGGGCCAGTTTCGCCCGTTCCAGCACTTCAGCCAGCTTATTGTTGGCGTTGAAGTGCCAATTGTAATGTGTAACCGTGTTCTGAATGAACTTGCGCGGTCCCTTAAATTTCTTTTCTGCCGATTTCTCGGCTCCCAGGAGTTTATTCTCGTATTTTTTGGGCTTCTTCAGGTCAGACGGTAGCACAGGTTGGCCAAAAAGTCCGGGAAACCATAGGAGTAGAAGAAAAACAGGAAGAGTTTTGCTTAAAAGCTTGAGCATTACCGGTGCAAACTAAGTTCTTAATAACTGCTATTGAAGAAATTTATTTTAAAATATCCTTATTTTTCGCGCAGACAGACAGCCTGTTCCGTATCGTAAACTCTTACCTTTAAACACTGATCAGCCCCTTATGGCCAAATTCGATGCCAATTCAACGTTTAAGCGACTCCAGAACAGGTACCGTCTGGTAATTATGAACGATGATACTTATGAGGAAGTTGTTACGTTTAAGTTATCGAGGATCAGTGTGTACATCACCCTGAGTACTATTTTCGTACTTCTGACCGGGTTAACCGTAGCATTGATTGTTTTTACGCCTCTCCGGCTGTATATTCCGGGTTATGGCGACTTCAACGCCACACGGGAGCTGAGAGAATTGAAAGTGAAAACGGATTCTCTTGAACAGGCAGTGCGGTATAAAGACCAGTATTTGAACAACATAAAGAGCGTATTGCAGGGAAACACCCCTGTAGACCTCGATACTACCCGGGTGGAAGTACCCCGGGAAAATGACGAAAACTAAAACTAGTGCTATGTTCAACCATAAATCGAAATCCGAGTCCATCTCCGAAAACCCTGCACCATCGGGAGGTGCCAGCATCATTGCTGCAGGAACTACCTTGAAGGGCGACATTACCAGCAACGGCGATATCAGGATCGACGGCACCCTCCAGGGAAACATCAACTCTACTGCTAAAGTAGTTATCGGCGCAAATGGCGTAGTTGAAGGTGATATCAACGGTCAACAGGCCGACATCATGGGGAAAATTACCGGTACTATCAAAGTGCGTGAACTGCTTCAGCTCAAAGGTGGCAGCAATGTATCGGGTAATATCTACGCGGCCAAGCTCCAGATCGAAACCAGCGCAAACTTCAACGGCCAGTGTCATATGACCAGCAATCAGGCTGCAAAGAATACATCTTCATCTGCACCGGAAGCCAAAGAAAAGCATGTTGTAGCCGACACGAACTTTTCGTTGAAATAATCGTGAACTTCGCGGCACGATGACGAAGAAAGAAGATCGGCCCTTCCTGCCAATATTGTTGATTTTTGTGGGAGTTACCGCATTGCTTTTGGCGGTGCCTTCACTCGATTTTCTCTGGAATATGGACCGGTATGTAATGCTTGCGGGCAACACAATCTTATTTGCCGCTACATTCATTTCATTCAACCTGTACCGGCGATCGCTGGCAAACAATAACGTGCATGCATTTCTCCGGATGATTTATGGAGGCATGTTCGCAAAAATGATGATCTGCCTTGTTGCGGCGGTGATATACATTATGATAGCCGGCAAAGGCGTTAGCAAAGGCGCGATTTTTGGATGTATGTTCCTTTACTTCGTGTACACTTTTGTGGAGATATCGATTATCATGAAACTTAGCCGCCGGGAGAAATATGTCAAAGACAGAAGCGCCGCTTGATGCAATAAGAAGGTATATCCCGGATGCTGCTGCTCCACTCATACTGCAATATCTGCATAGCTACAAGGTGCATCTAACAATCACGCGCGAACGAAAATCAGTCCTGGGCGACTATCGTCATGCTACTCCGTTTAAAACACACCGAATCAGCGTCAACGGAAATCTTAATGAATTCAGTTTCCTGATCACGCTCATTCACGAGCTGGCGCACCTGGTCACTTTCCATCAATTTAAGCACCGGGTAGAACCTCACGGAAAAGAGTGGAAAAAGGTTTATGGTCAGCTGCTGAAAGATTTTCTTCACACCCAGATATTTCCCGCCGATTTATTACGGGCGCTTAATGAGTCGTTGCACGACCTGCCGGCCAGCAGTTGTTCCGATGAGCGGCTGATGCGAATTCTGAGAAACTACGACAAAAATGCTGATGGAATGGTTCTCGTTGAGCAGGTAGGCGAAGGGGAGGTGTTTGATGCCGGAAAAGGGAAAATTTTCCGCAAAGGGAAAAAGTTGAGAAAAAGATATCAGTGCGTGGAAATAGCAACAGGTAAACTGTACCTGTTTAGCCCGATATACGAAGTAAAAGCTGTGTAAAACATCAGCTGATCAATGCGATAATTCCGTACAGAACTACGTAAGAAATAAACGTTACCACCAGGAATCCGTAATGAGCGTTTTTCATAAGGAGAATTATTGTGCTTTAAACGGTGTTTAAGAATTTTTATTTTCTCCCTATTAGATTAAAAATGGTGCCATAAACTACGCCTGCTTTTTCCACACCATCATGAACCCACTGGTGAAAGAAAGGGGCAAATGCGTCGCAACTGAGCAATCGAGCTTCTGTAAAAATGCGGACCGGCGGGCTGCCAGGGAAAATGGAAATACCTGTTCTACAAAGTTCGATTTACCGAAGCGGACAATCTGAAATCCATTTTCGAGGGCAAGTTTGCGTAAAGATTTTACGGTAAAGAATTGAATATGCGAAAGATCGTCTGCGCTCGATTGAATCGTTGTACCCGTATAACCCATCCATTTTTTTACCTTGAAAAAAAGCGTAGATAGGGGATTGTTCTTCCGCTGCAGGTATTGCACTGGTTTGGTCACAAATAATTCACGCGGGCCGCGTCCATTAGGCACGGTAACTATCAGGACGCCGTCGTCTTTCAGTGATGCATGGAGAATTTTCAACAATTCCCCGGGCCGATGCAGGTGTTCGAGTACCTCGCTGCAGATAATGGCCGAGAATCTATTTGCCTGTATTGGCAACTCACCGGCTGCTACCACCTTATAATTTATATTATCATGAGGATTTAGTTCCCGCGCCGCCTGGATTGTTTTCTCGCTAACATCAATTGCTTCTACACGAAACCCGTTTGAAGCGACGCTTTTCGCGATGATTCCATTGCCACAACCAACGTCGAGGACGAGAGATCCGGGAGCTGCAGAATTCCCGATTTCGGAAACAATAAAATTCAGGCGTAATTTATCGGCTATCCTTTCAAAATGCATTATTTGCTCTCAATAAAATTGAGCGACGTTCGTTATTGATAAGGCCCGTTTCTAATCCAAACCTTGAAGACACAACCGGCGAAAGTTACGACACCGCTTTATTTACAAGTGCTGCGGCTTCGCTGAGCAGTATTGCCGATTGAACTTTTAGTCCGCTTTCTTCAATCAGTTTTTTCGCCTCTTCTGCATTTGTACCCTGTAATCTTACAATGATCGGAACTTCGATGTTCCCGATCTTTTTGTACGCGTCGATTACGCCTTGCGCTACACGGTCGCAGCGTACGATGCCACCAAAAATGTTGATCAGGATGGCTTTCACTTTCGGGTCCTTCAATATGATCCGGAAACCGGCCTCCACGGTTTGTGCGTTGGCTGTTCCACCTACGTCGAGGAAGTTGGCGGGTTCTCCGCCATTCAGCTTGATCATGTCCATGGTGGCCATTGCAAGACCGGCTCCATTTACCATACAACCAACGTTTCCGTCGAGCTTAACGAAGTTCAGGTTGAATTTAGCGGCCTGCACTTCGGTAGGATCTTCTTCGCTCACGTCGCGCAATGATTCCAGGTCGGGGTGACGCATGAGACCGTTGTCGTCGAGGTTCATCTTACAATCCACCGCGATGATCTTTTCGTCGGACGTTTTGAATAGCGGATTTATTTCGAGCATGCTGCAGTCGAGGCCAACATATGCGTTGTAGAGATTTGTTACAAACTTTACACAGCTTTTGAATGCCTCGCCGCTAAGGCCCAGGTTGAATGCGATCTTTCGTGCCTGGAACCCCGGTAACGGGCTGCCTGGGTGAACCCACTCTTTGAATATTTTTTCAGGCGTTTTATGAGCCACTTCTTCTATGTCCATACCACCTTCGGTACTGTACATAATTACGTTACAGGCCCTTGTACGATCCAGTAATATAGAAAGATAGAATTCCTTTACAGTGTTAGGACCCTGGTAGTATACGTCCTGCGCCACCAGGATCTTGTTCACCAGTTTACCTGCTTCGCCGGTTTGGATGGTCACGAGGGTGCCTCCAAGAATGTTGCCCGCGATTTCCTTGATCTGCTCCGCACTTTTTCCCACTGCTACCCCGCGCTGTTCAGTTCCGCGGATTTTTCCTTTACCACGTCCACCGGCATGTATCTGGGCCTTCACTACGGCAAAGTTGTTGCCGAACTGCACCTTCAGGTTGCGGTAAGCTTCTTCCGCGGCCTGAGGTGTATCTACCGCATATCCTTCCTGTACGGGAACATTGTATCTCTTTAATAATTCTTTCGCCTGATATTCGTGAAGGTTCATACACTTGAATTTACGTTTAAGGAACGCGCAGCGAAAATAGCGGATTTTGGTTATTCAACATTGGAACAATTGTTTCATTGACAACTGAAATAAAACCAGTAGTCATGAAATATGTGCAATTGATTTTGGCGATCGCATTGATGGTGTCAGTCAGCTTTTCTGCAACCGGACAAAATCCCCCACCGGGCATGGATACCAGCCGGCGCGAAGGAAACCTGAAAATAACCGACACCGGATTTCTCAATAACGGTATCCGTCAGCAGATCCTCGACATTAAACTCGCTCAACTTGCGATAGACCGCAGCAATTCACCAAGACTTAAACAGGAAGCCCGCAGAATTGTGACCGATGGAAGGGAAAACCTTCAGCGTTTGCTTACCCTCACAAAGGGCAAACCGTTGCAGGGCGTAAACCAGGCCGAGGTAGATGCAGCAATGGGCAAGCTGGATGATAAAAAAATAAGCAGGTCGGATCCGCGCGCAGCCGCTACCAGTGGCAACACCGTAACCGACAGTCTCGGCTCGGGAAGTACAGGAAGTGGTAATGTTTCCGGTACCGACACCGGCACGCTCGCCCGCACCTCCGGTGAGCAACGTAACGCGTCATATTCGGCCGAGGGTGATTATGCCTATAACAATAATCTGTTCATGAATGAAGCGGAATTGCTTGATAAGGCGACAGACAGGGATTTCAATGCCCGGTGGTTAAGCCTTATGCTGCGCATTCATAAGGGTAAAATGAGCCTGTACGACCAGGCGGCCGCGCAGGTGAAAGACCAGAAACTTCTTATGGCCATTTCCCAGGCAGTACCTAAAATAAGAATGCACAACAGCACATTATACC